>JAUWBM010000132.1 GCA_030601705.1 Thermoplasmatota archaeon | reverse complement strand
CTGTTTTCTTCCAATCTTTTTTTGATTCTCGATAACATCTGTCTGGAAAAACCACAATTTTTAGCTATATTTTCAATGCTGTCTCTAGAGTTTTGTCGAAGTACCCTCAGAAGCTTCTTATCATCTTCATTGATTTGTTTTCTACTGTTTTTAGGCATAATATATTTCTCCAAAATTGCAATCTTATAACATCCTCCTTATTTAAAAATCTAACTAACACAAGAGAAGGAAGGAATATATGTTAGGACAGGACATATGTCACCCCATGATATATCATGACAATATATGATAGATCAGAGGCATGACATCTGTATATCATCAGAGGAGAACTGTATCTGGAGAAAAGTCATTTTAAGCTCTTAAAAAAGGAACCAGAATATGTAAAACAAAGATATCATTCAGTTGCAACTATTCTTTCTTCAAATAGTAATGTAACAGAACCGATCATACGAAAAATTATTTAACCACCAACTTCTAGAAACATTTTGATGAATCTCTAATATGAGGAAAAAAAGAAGGATATCAGATGGTTAAAGTACCGTATACTGGATTGTGGATCCGAGACCATCTTAGCAATGTTGGTGAGGATTACATTCAGCATATGTCTACACTATACAGGCGAGAGATGAAGAAGACTAAAAACGTTGTATCTTCTTATCATCAGTTTTGTAAGTTGATTTATGTTCTTGAAAGCTTAGGTCTTGTTGAGTTTACACGTGAGGAAGAGTCCGGTAAAGATTGGCTTGTGCCTAGAAAATATTATAGAATTAAGCCAGGTACGGAAAAAAGTGTGAAATGGCAAAATCCACAAAAGCATTATGTGCCTAAAGCTACGTAGGCTTTCGTAATTTGGTCTATGGGTGATTTTCCACTCTGTATTAATGATAAACCATTAATGATGAAGTTTCGAGCTTAAAAACCGTTTTAAAAAATAATTTTTAATTTTTAATTTTTTTATTAAACTTTTTATAATTGAATTTTAATCTGTTTTTTTGTATATCTTATTAAAAATAAACAAATCATAAAAGAGCATCATCTTTTATAATTTATTTCGGTTTATGCCCTTAACCGAAATAGAAATAGTATAGATAGAATATTTGATAAAAATATCAAAATAAAATTTTGAAAAAAAATTTGAAATTTTTGATTATCGAAAATATTAAATTCCCTTTTTGGCTTATAAAATTGGGATCAGGAAGGATTTCAGATCTCATGGCTTATCACTTTGATTTTTGGATATTCCTTCTGGTCCTATTGTTATTTTGTCACTTTGATGTTTTTACAGTAAAGGTTTATAAAGAGGCGTTAACAAAAGATAGTATCGTGATAAGTCATGAGAAAAAAGACAAGTGAAAAAAATAAAAAAGAAAATATAAAAAATAGGCTGGTGAAATACGACAGTTTAACAGAACAGGAAAAACAGCAATTAGTTAACCAGTTGAAACAAGATAAATCTAATTTAGAAACAAGAATTAAGGAGAAACAGAACATCATTGATTATCTAGTCAATTTAACCAAAAAAGAGGAGAAAAAAGAAATTCATGTTGTGATCAGTCTTTTTAGCGGTTGTCTCAATGAAGTTAAGGTTTTTACTGAGATCAAGAAAGCCAAGAAAGAGTATAAAAGGCAAATTTTGGAAGCTGGTTTTTCCAGTGTGGAAGAGTACGAGGAACTCCTTAGAAGTGCCATTGTTGAAAAGGAAGAGCCCCGTTTATGGGAAAACATCGAGGTGCATTAAATGGATATCTCCGATTTAGCGGATTACAATCTGATGAAGATCGTGAGACTGGATATTACATATATGCAGAGGGGTGCATAAGATGAGCAGAAGAGAATTGGAAAACGACAACATCTTGATAAGGACTTGGCAAGGGGGTATAGTGGTATTCGATAAAAAAGAGTCTAAAAGTTATCATATTTTTAACAATTATGACAAGAATACGAATTGTCTTATAGATATGGCTTTGAAGTCTTTTAACGATAAGACTACCAGGGAGCAACTAATGGCAGATGTAAAGACCATTAATGATAAGCATTACCACGTTGATCTATGTTTTGAAGAGTCAACAGTTAAGAAAATACCTATGAAAATGTTGAACACGGTTGAAGAGTTGCAACAGAGATTACAGAGCATACCCGATAAGCCGGTGAATATTAGGGTCAAGGCTCCTGATGGTTGGAATACTGTTAACTGGGTTAATATCCCACGGATTTTAAAGCACAGTGCTGTAAAATGTAGCGGTCACTATACCGATGACTATGCTTATGATAACGCGAATAATTTCGGCAGGGATGCCTCTTCTGACGGTTGCAAAATGAGCATACTTAACGATTTACAAGGGGACGCGGGGAATCATAGTTATGTGAAATGCTACTGGGATAACAGAGACAAGGAGTTCATTATCTATTATGGCCAGTGGTTAAGCTACCGGGCAAAGCCTACGGATAGCCTTAAACTCGTTTTCAAATAAAGGGGGCTTGATATGGTTATAAAACTAAAACAAAGAATATTATTGCAGGCCATAGACATCCATAGACATCTAACCAATGAGATAAAAATACAGTTTCTAGAAAATAGTATACGTATCAAATCTGTGGATCCAGCTCATTATGAAATGGTTATTACCGATATCCCGAAACGTGCATGTGAAGAGTATGACTTAAGAGAGGATAAACTAGAGATAGGCATTGATTTAATAAAACTCAAAGAGTTCCTAAGGCTCTTCAAAAAGGACGATGTTCTCACGTTTGACTATGACCCTGATACTAATAGGTTGATCGGTAAACAGGGTTTTCTCACGCGTACTATGGGTCTTCTTGACACAGCCGGCTGGAACAGTGAAAAAACCCCGAAAGTAGAGCTGAAAAATATGGTATCTGTTGATACCAAAATCTTTTACGCCAGTCTTAAAGGCATCATATCAAGCAAAAACTATGAGCGAACCTCCATCATAGTAATACGAGATGGGGTCATGTTGGAAAAAATTGATGAGGACGAGGACAAAGACAAAAGGGATAGAGTTGTTATCATGCAGGATACGGGAGCTTTAACAGTAAATCATTGTAATGCTAATGATAAAAATAACTATACTATTTTCAGGAGTGACATTTTAATCAAGCAGATAAACGAGTACAGGAAATGTTTTGACCATGTGACCATAGAAACCAGTCCAGAGGAACCCATACGGATTACTGCCAATAACGATAGTTTACAGGTTGAATACTGGCTTGCTCCTATCATTCCAGATGAAAGCTACGGACGGCAAAAAATGGTAGAAGAGCAAAAAGAAGAGATAAAACCCAAGCCGGAAATAAAAGAATCCCTGGAGGCTATAAAAGAGATTGTTAAGCCTACAGAGTTCGATAGGGTAGAACCTGTTGATGGTACTGTTGGCGGTATAGAGTATACATCTGACGAAGTTAATGATCCAGATGCTTATGGAGATGCGGAGCTTGAAAATAGTCAAGAAGAGTATATCGATGCATATAAGGATAAACCGGAGCCAAAATCAAAAGAAGATGTTAAACCAATGGTTAAATCAGTAGTTATACCGATCCGTAAACCGAAACATCAGCCATACAAAAAGCAACAGTGGTCCCAGGACATGGAATACATCAGGGATACTATCGAAAAACATCGGCTTAACAGGGATACTAAACAGGATAGGATCAAACAGGTAGCAGAATACAAAGGATTTGTCTTTTTTATCAACCGGCCGCAGACTGAAACCGAGTTAAGCTATGTCAAAATCAAGAATAAGAACGGGGATCAGATCATACAACAGGTATTACCAGATGGTTATGTTCTCATTGCCTGGTTTAAATGGCACGAAAACGGTTGGATCGCTCAGACCGTTAAAAAAGCGGAATAGGTAAACAATATGTATCCTGGATATTTAGAACAGTAGTCTCAAGCTACTGAGCTTCAGATCACTGACCTCTATCGACATGAGATAGCATTTATATAGGATAACACTATTAGAATCTACACGGGAGGTTACTAAAATGAAAAAATATCTATTAAGTAAAATTTTAGCAATAGGAGTTATAACCCTATTTGTTGGGGTAAATGCTGCATCATGTATAAACATCAAGAATAGTACTGATTGTTCAATAAATACAGGTTCAGATGAGGAAATTATTGAAGAGTATAATTATGAAGACGATGGTAATTTACATGCTTATTTTTTCGTTGATTTTAACATTACAGTCCATGAAAGTGTTTTTTGCAGTTATTTGATATTTGATATTCAAGGTCGCGAATTCATGCCATTTTTTAATGCAATTAGATTGAGTTATTCATGGAGCGACCCCGTAGTTAGTATAACAATTAGAAAAATGCTTGGACAAACATTAGAATTTTCTCTTGATGATATTATTTTTATACTTGCTCTTAGGTTAAATGATGTTGAAACTAATTTACCTAAATTCGGAGGCGCTTCTAAGGGTTATATTGAAGGACGTGCATCATTTATAATATTTTTCTAGTAAACGCAAAAATGCTTTTTTAGATATAACTCGACTTAAAACTCTTGATAGACTCTCAGATTTGGAGAGAATTTAAGAATCAGCATATTATAGATGGAAAAACCATGTTGAAAATAGTTGAAAACAGCATAAATAAGCCCTCTGGTGCATTTTCTTTTGTTTTTTATTTTATACCAAACATTTAAATCGTGTCACCGTATTTGAATTAATAAGGAGGCAATAAATGAGAAAGAAAATTATATTTGGAACTCTGTTGGCAGTTTTTGTTATAATGACGTTGCCAACAGCATATGCAGCAGAATCCAGTACAGTTAAAGGGACAATGAAATCACAGATTCCCATTATACTTCCAGACATAAATATTGAAGAGCTAAAACTAAAATATCAAGGCGGACCTGAACCAACATTTATACTACTTTTCATATTCTCAGTAATAATTAACATATTACGCTTAGTTAAATTTGTACTCCCAATTCTGATAATCTTCCAAATAATTAAAAATATAATCGGAAATAATACTGGAATAGTCTGTTAACTCTACTCTCCTTTCTTTTTAAATCAATAAAACGTCATACGTAGAATCTAACGCATCTTTTTTTGTTTTTGGACATAATTACGTGTTCAGTCTTCACGTGGCTTAAAATCGATGTATACAAGTTTATACGTTAAACATATATATTTATGTATATCTCAATTCAGAGGTTTTAAATAATATCTCACATATCGATAGTTGTAGGAAAGAAGGAAGGAATTTCGGTTCTATATTTCTTCATATTTAGCCCCATATATTTTTCCCTTCCTTCTAACGATATGGTAGATGATCATTCAAAAGCACAGGTATTCATCTGTTTTGTATATACACAATATTGTAATTATACCTGTAGTTATATTAATTATCTAAAACAACATTTCACTTCCCTTTTCCACAAATCAAAACCCTTATCAGTCCATTGTACGACCGTTTTTATAAAACATTTATATACTACATTCTCCTATAGTATTATAGATCAGGGGAGGAATAAAAATTGGTAAAGAATACCCCAATTAAGAAAGTAATTGCCTTTGCTGTTATTGTTTTGTTTGTTGGAGTGAGTATTTCTCCAGTTACAGGAGTGATTTCAAGTAATAAAATAACTGCACAATTGATAGAAAAAACTGGAGCTTGGTGGCTGCATAAAGTTCCTGTGCATGAAGATATTGAGAAAGAGTCTGTGTCTAACGGATGGGTACAAGTTATCGGTGATTATCCGAATGGTGAAATGGATAATGGTTTTAATAATTCATTTAATGTTGCAGTTAGAGGGAAAACAACCTTTACTGTTGATGATGTAGAATATCTTCTACTTGGAACAGGAAATGTAGTCGGTTCTCCGTTTGGTCTGGAGATGATGGCAGCTATTCTCGCTAAAATCAAAAACACCGGTATTTTGTCGTTTAATCAATTTATTCTCAACCTTGTAGTCGGTCTAATGGAAAAATATTTTAAAGGCGTCTCAAGTCAAGGCTGTGAATTATGGTACTACGACGGTTTAACTTGGAAACAATCTATTGGGGATGATCCAATATATGCAACAATTGGGCGTGGGTTTGATAATATGAATAATACAGAATTAACAATGTTGCTCCCATATAAACCTCCATCAGATAATTATACTTACATTTATGCTGGCACATGGAATCCTAGAGAAGGTTGTGAAATATGGAGGACAACTAATCCGATTGAAGGCCCATGGGAGCCTTTAATTCATAAAAATGGTGATGGCGACTTTTCAAGTGGTTTCGGTAACCAAAATAACCATGCTGTATATTCAGCGGCTGTTTTTGATGATTGGCTTTATATTGGAACCATGAACTGGAGGGATGGATGTGAAATATGGAGAACAAATGGAGATATTTGGGATAAAGTCGTTGGAGGTGGGTGTGATATTAGTTATGGTTTTGGAGA
>JAUWBM010000033.1 GCA_030601705.1 Thermoplasmatota archaeon | reverse complement strand
TGCTTACTAATTTGGTGTAGAGTTCGTTGAAATTGCGGTTTACATGGTTCATAATTTTTGGATTAATCCGTTTCTTCGCACATCCCATCCTAAAAAGAAGATAATCATCATCCCTTAATTATCCATTACGGGATGAAGCCCATTCAATCAAAAAGTTTAAATCATAGGAATATAATACTTATAGAGTAAATATAATGTACGGGGGAATAAAATGAAAAAGAAAATAATAAGCATTTTTGTAAGTATGCTGCTATGCGTTACTGTTATATCAGTAACAGGTGCGACGAATATTGAAAAAGATAATAATTTGTCTTTAATACCCAAACCAGCTTCTACCGGCCCATTCTGGGAAGATGACTTTGAAAACTACACCCTCTATCAATATTTGGATGGTGGGCCAGACGATGGAGGATGGGAACCTTGGGGTAATAACCCTGCGGTTGGTGCATACGTGACAAATAACCAATCCCTTAGTTCTCCTCATTCAGTAGATATTGCCTACTTCTCGGGTGTGGCTGCGGATCTGGTTCATAAATACTCCCAGGTGAGCTCGGGTAACTGGACTTATACGGCTTGGCAATACATTCCCGGAGACTTTACCGGAGAAACAGCCTTTATCTTGTTAGACTGGTATGAAGATGGGGGTACATCCACACACTGGGCAGTTCAGCTAAAGTGTTCCGATACTACTGGTGAGATTACGTCCGACTTCGGAGGAGAGAGTTTACCGCTTATATATGATGCATGGGTTGAGATACGCGTAGAGATCGATTTTGGAGCAGACGAAAAAACGGTTTACTACGATGGTGTCGAGTTGGTTACGTCAGGCTGGACTGACGGAATGAATCCGGGTGGTCATCTAAACCTTGGAGCTGTGGACTTGTATGCTGGAGATTCAGTGTCTACCTCTGTCTACTATGACGATATGTCTCTTGAAGGGGAAGTGGGTGAGGATCCTGATTTATTCTGTGAAGGCGATATTCACTTTGGAAATGTAACAGCAGGTGCAACATTAACGGGTGATTTTACTGTTATTAACGCTGGTGGCGGAGAACTAGATTGGGAGATTACAAAAGAGCCAAGTTGGGGAACCTGGACATTTGATCCTGAATCCGGTGAAAATTTACCACCTGGAACTCCAGTGACAGTAGATGTAACTGTTATCGCACCAGATGATGAAAATACTTACACCGGAACAATAAAAGTAGCAAATGTGGAAAATCCTGATGACACATGCTTAATTGATGTATCAATGACGACACCAATGAGCCACTCCTCTTTGTTTCTACAATTTCTCGAGAGACTTGTTCAACGATTTCCAGTGCTAGAACTGATATTTTCATATCTACTGGGGTAAGCACACAACAAATCACCAACTCTCTTTTTTTCTTTTTTTAATGCTTTAAATGGAACTTCTTCAAGAAGTTTGTTTTGAACCTGTTAGATATGTTATTCTCTTAGAGAAATTTAAACAATAACATAGTTTTTTAGAATGATTCAAATTTTTCAACGCATACTGAAGGAACAGCTATCAAAAAACACATGGGCAGGGTATAATTGAATCTTTGAAAAATTAAAGAGATTGGTTTTTTAAAAAAAATTCTACCAATTTGTGAGTAGAAATGGAAACGAGCTTCGAAAAAAGTGATTTTCCTATCTTCTATCACATCTACCTTTCGATTGAGCATCCCCATCCTTTTTTGTACTTTATAACTTGATGAGATGCTCAATTTTAAAACTACTTAAGTTGACAATGTCCATTCCTCAATGGAAATCTATTTAAAATATTGGTTAATATAGCCAGTTGCAAAGGGATAGGGATAAAAGTTTCATAGTTTCGCCTCTTCGATATTTAGAAACTTTTTCATTCTTTTGCTAGAAGCAAGACTCCAAAGTCTAAGGAGGTTAAAAAATGAAAGGAACCGTCAAATGGTACAATGCAAGAAAAGGATATGGATTCATCGAAGGTGAAGATGGAAAGGATACCTTTGTTCATAGAACATCTGTGCCAACAGGAGCTTTCCTCAACGAAGGAGACAAAGTTGAATACGAGTGTGAAGATTCAGATAGGGGACTAAAAGCAATCAATATAAAGAAACTCTAACTTTTTCCAAACATGAAGAGAAATCTATAGATTCTATCTAACAAGATTCATAAAACGAGAGGTGGAAAAAACGAGATGTTGCTTGCCCACCTCTACAACATTTTATCCACATTTTAATTATCTTGTTATACATTAAACGAAAAATTAATATCGCCTTCCATAACTATTGATCCTGCATCATCTTATAAATGCAAAAATACTTAAATCAAGGTAAGATACGCTGACCCGAGGGTTATTTTTATATGAAGGTTTTTGTAACGGGCGGTGCCGGATTCATAGGTAGTCATCTTGTCGATAGACTCATCGACGAGAAAAATAAGGTTACGGTATATGATAATTTAAGTTCTGGTAAAAAACAATTCATAACGCATCATCTACAAAAAGATAACTTTACATTTATTGAAGCAGATTTATTAGATCTAGAAAACGTGAAAAAAGAAATAAAAGATCATGATGTTGTTTTTCATATTGCTGCAAATCCTGATGTGCGGCTTGGTGCACAAAAACCTGAGATCGCACGGAAAGATATTATCTCTACCTATAACCTTCTCGATGCAATGAGGCTGAATGACATCAAAAAAATTGTTTTTTCTTCAAGTAGCACAATTTATGGAGAAACTCCTGCATTTCCTCTTCCAGAGAGTTACGGACCACTTCTTCCAATATCTGTCTATGGTGCAGCTAAACTTGCAGCAGAAGGATTAGTCAGCTCATTTTGTCATACCTTTGACATACAAGGCTGGATCTTTCGGTTTGCAAATGTTGTTGGGGAGAGGGGAACACATGGCGTCATCGTGGATTTCATCAATAAACTAAAAAGAAATCCAAAAGAACTTGAGATCTTAGGTGATGGTAAGCAGAAAAAACCCTATCTATACGTTAAAGAATGTGTTGATGGAATGTTATTTGGTTTTAAACATGCTAACGAACAAATCAACATCTTTAATCTTGGATGTGATACAACAACAGAAGTTACGCGAATTGGTGAATTAGTAGCGGAGGAAATGGGACTCAAAGATGTTACATTCAAATATACTGGTGGAAAACGTGGATGGAAAGGAGATGTTCCACAGTTTCAATTTGATATAACGAAAATAAACGACCTTGGATGGAAAGCAGCACATGCGTCCGATGAAGTGATACGAATGGCAATAAAGGATGTGTTGCACGCCAAGTTTTAAATCAACTTTTTAGATACTTTATGCCAATGAACATATCTATTAGAACCGAATATGTATATTTTGAAGCAAGCGCATGTTTTGCAGACCCGGAACAAGAGATTGTTTGTTAAAATGTTTATAACGATTTCTTCTGTTAACCCAAAATAACTTAAATAAAAGCAATATTTCTACACACTCGATTGTGATATCATGGAAAAAATAAGAATAGCGGTACTTGGAATGGGTTATGTTGGCTTAGCAGGTGGAATGGCTTATGCAAAACATGGTTTTAAGACAATTTGTACAACAACTACACCTAGTAAAGCCAAGAATCTAAACAAAGGAATCCCTCCATTTTACGAGCCGGAATTGGAGGAACTTGTAAAAGAAATGGTGGAAAAAGGTATGCTTTCGGGAAGTACAAATAATATAGAAACAATAAAAGAAAGCGATGTTACATTTATTTGTGTTGGTACACCATCATTACCCGACGGTTCAGCAGATTTATCTGCTGTAAAAGACACTGCCAAGGATATCGGAACCGTATTAAAAAATAAGGATGATTATCATATTGTAGTAACAAAAAGCACAATAGTTCCGGGTACTACTGAAAATTTGGTTCTACCAATTTTAGAGAAATATTCCAATAAAAAAGTTGGTAGGGATTTTGGTTTATGCATGAATCCTGAATTTTTAAGACAAGGTCAAGCTGTCCATGATAGCCTAAATCCTGATCGAATTGTAATTGGCGAGTACGATAAAAAGAGCGGCGATGTTCTAGAGCGTATTTACAGTGGTTATGATTGTCCCAAGATGAGATGTGAAATTAGGGCCGCAGAACTAATAAAATATGCAGCAAACTCTTTGCTTGCAACTAAAATCACATTCGCAAACGAGTTTTCCAGAATATCTGAGAAATTCAATATTGATGTATATAAAGTTATGAAAGGAGTTGGACTGGATTTCAGAATAAATCCTATGTTTCTAAATGCCGGTTGTGGGTTTGGAGGATCCTGTTTTCCAAAAGATGTTAACGCAATCGTAGCACTATCAAAAAAAATTGGGGCTGAAACACCTTTACTCGACGCTGTCCTTTATACTAATGAACTTCAACCAATGCATTTTGTTGATATAATCAAAGATACAGTTGGGGACTTGAGGGGGAAAACAGTAGCTTTCTTAGGTCTATCATTTAAACCTGATACAGACGATACAAGAGCAACAAGAGCCTTGCCAATAATAAAGAGGTTATACCAGGAAGGAGCCCACGTGAAAGCTTATGATCCAAAAGCCTACTATAAATTCAAACCTTTAACAGATTTGCCAATAGAATACATGGATACATGGGAAGATGCTTTAAAAAATGCGGATTTTGCTGTAGTTCAATCAGACTGGCAAGTGATAAAGGATATTAAACCCGAAGACTTCAAAACATTACTTAGAAATCCGATTGTTATTGATGGAAGAAGATCTTATGACCCTGAAGAGCTAATTAAAAATGGAATAACTTACCGTGCTATTGGTTGGAAGAATCTTAATGATTAAGTATCCAAGTAATACCATTTTTACCATAAAAATTTTCTTTGCAGATAAGATTGGGTATAAAAGGAAAGTTTGTTATAGATATTATAAGATTATAGGAGGAGAAGATAGCTAACGTATATAGAGGATTTTGTTGATAAATATGAAGGGATTAATACCTGCAGCTGGGCGAGGCACCCGATTGGAGCCGATTACACTTGCCATACCCAAAGAACTCCTTATGGTTGGTGATAAGGCAATAATAGAATATGTAATTGATGCTATGAAAATGGTGGGTATTACAGAGATAACTATTGTTGTCGGATGGCGAAAGCATGCAATTTTAGATTACTTAGGATCGGGAGAAAGGCTTGGGGTAAAATTATCCTATGTTGTTCAGGATAAACGAAATGGGCTTGGAAAGGCAGTTTTTTCTGCGGAACACATCATAGGAGAAAATCCTTTCCTGGTTGTACTTGGTGATAACTTCTTTTATCCAAAAACATTTCTGAAAGATATCTTAGCGTTTCATCAAGAAAAAAAAGCAGATGCAACCATGGGAGTAGCAGAGATAGAAGATCCGACGAGGCATGGAATGATAAAACCAGGAGAAGATAGTATTATTGTGGATATGGTGGAGAAGCCATCAGTTGAAAATTCTCCAAGCAAACTTGGATGTATAGGGATATATATCTTTAATCATAATATTTTTAATGCCATTAAAAGAACAAAACCAGGATTTAATGGAGAGTATCAGCTAACAGATGCTATAAAGATAATGATAGATGATGGATATCAGGTATGTTACAAGGAGATCAAAGGAAAACATATAGATATTGGAACGCTTGAAGATTTTAGAAAAGCAAATGCTTATCTTTCAAATCTTTAGATGTTGTGATGTAAAATGATATTCTCTGTGGTTATAGCAGTCAGAAATGAAGTAAAATATATCGAAAAATGTATTGATTCAATATTTAATCAGGATTATAAAAAAGCATATGAGGTTATTGTTGTAGATGGTGTGAGTAGCGATGGTACCTATGAATTATTGAAGAAGTTACAAAATAAATATGATTTTAAACTTTTTAAAAATTCAAAAATTAATGCTGCTGCTGGGAGAAATATCGGCATCAAAAATTCGAGTGGGGAGCATATTGCGTTTATCGATGCCGATGCTGTGGCTAATAAGGATTGGTTAAGCCAAATCAAAAGGGTTTTTGATGAAAATAACGTAGCTGGTGTTGGTGGCCCTGACCTACTGCCTGAAGACAGTAGCGATAAAGCTAGAAATATCGGACGTATTATGACTTCTCCTCTTGCAAGAGGTGGAAAATTAAACCCCTCAACTCAACATTCAATGATGGAAGAGGAAAAATATGTTGAACATATTCCGACGTGTAATCTCTGCCTTAAAAGAGAAGTGTTTGATGACGTTGGATTATTTGATGAGGAGTTTGTAAAAGGGCAGGATTTGGAATTAAACTATCGAATTATTCAAGCAGGGTACAAACTCCTTTATTCCCCTAAGATAACCGTCGTTCATTATAGAAAAAACCACATCAAAGATTTTGTGAAACAAATTTATAAATGGGCAAAGGCAAAGGTTGCTATTATTCGGAAACATGGATTTGATGGATTAACCAGCCATATATATTTATGGCCATTTTATAGTCTAATCATTGGTTTATTTATCTTGAGTTTTTTCTTTCTCCTGGATATAATAAACGTGTTTTCTTACTTAGTCTTTGTTGGATTTGTTTTTTATTTTACAACAATTTTTGTTGAATCGGGTAATTTAACAAAAAAATTTAATGACAAAAAACTGTTCTTTTATTCTTTGATGCTTTTCCCCGTTATTCATTTATGTTATGCTTTTGGAGTTTTAAAAGCATTGTTTTCAAAAAGGATTTGGTGATTAAAATGAAAATACTTGTAACTGGCGGATCAGGATTTATAGGACAACACATTGCCGAAATGTTTGCATCAGAAGGCCATGAAATTATAGTAATTGACAAGAGAAAGAATAAATGGCCGTTTTTATATGAGAATATTTTCCTCGTGAAAGAAGATATTAGGAATTATGGTAAGATAAAGAATCATTTTGATGATGTAGATTATGTTTTTCATGAGGCAGCATTAGTTTCAGTTCCAGAAAGCATGAAAAAACCAAATGAAACAGTTGATAATAACGTAAAAGGAACAGTTAATATTTTAAAAGCTGCTGTTGAAAAAAATGTTAAAAAAGTTATTTTTGCTTCATCATGTGCAGTTTATGGTATGAACGATAAAATACCTCTTAATGAGAATGCAATAACAGATCCGCTTTCACCCTATGCTATTTCCAAATTATCCGCAGAATACTTTTTGAAAATGTACAACGAGGAATTTGGTATTAAAACGACTTCCCTTCGTTATTTTAATGTATATGGACCTAGGCAGGATTATTCCTCCCAATATTCTGCTGTTATACCTATCTTCGTAAACAACGCTTTACAAGATAAGGATTTAATTATTTATGGAGATGGCAAGCAAACACGGGATTTTGTGTATGTGGATGATGTTATTAATGCAAATAAGATGGTTATGAATCGTGGAGATGGTGAGGTTTTTAATGCGGGGACTGAGAGCAAGGTTAGTCTTAATAGATTAGCACAGCAAATAATTGATTTAACCAATTCAGATTCCAAGATTGTATACAAACAAGGCAGAGATGGAGAAGTGAAATATAGTCTTTCAGATATTTCTAAAATTTCTCAAATTGGGTTTAAACCAGAGATTAATCTCAAAGAAGGTTTGGAAAAATTAATTACTTTTTTTGAAGAAACCTAGGACAAAACCAGTAGAATAAGCAAAATTCATTATATTGAAAGTAAGCCATGCCATGATTTTATGTTTGATTGAGCCTTTTATTAGGCATGATATTATTATAACTGAGAGAGTTAAAAGCAATAAAAATATAGGTAAAGAGATAATTATAATTGCAGGTAGTATAAAAGGAGTTAGGAGCGGATAAAAACGTAGTATTCTTTTTATTATTAATGTTTTTCTCGGATGTTTTTTTGCAAGATGATATTCTCTTATTCCAATATTTTTTTCCCGGTTCCACACCTCTTTTAGGGTTAAGGGATCCAAATGATATGCGATTGCTTTTTCGTTAAGAATTAATTTGTAACCTTTCTTTTGAATTTTCCATGAAATATCTAAATCTTCTGAAATTACGCCTGCAGGGTATCCCCCAATCTCGTTTATTATTTCGTTTTTAACTGCACTAAATCCTCCTGAAATCCAGTCAGTTTGCCCATCTTTTGTTCTAAGTGAATAAAAAAAATCTCTTAAAAGACTGTAGGAGCAAGAAACTGTTGAATTTCCTCGTCCTTTTAGTATACCTCCAACAGCCCCAACAGCGTCTTGGCTCAGTGGTCTAATTAGCTCCTTAATGGCATTTTTATCTAGGATTAAATCAGCATCTAAAATGATAATATATCTCGCTTGAGTTTTGTTTATTCCAAATTGCCGAGATTCTCTTAATCCCATATGAGGGCGTTTATAAATAGTTAAATCAAATTTATCCTCATATTTTTCTATTTTTTTAACTGTTTTATCTGTTGATCCATCATCAATGACGATTAGGTGAAAATCTTTATAAGTTTGTTGATGTAAAGATTTTAGAAAATCATCTACAAGGTGTTCGGCATTGAACACATTTAGCATGATTTCGACATCTGATAATGACATAAGACATATGATGTATTCTGCTTTTCTCATTAATAAGTTGTGAATTTAAAAAATGTTTTTCTATTGATTCAGTAGCTCGGAGAGTAGATAGTTACTTTACTGTTTTCTTGTAATGGATCACGTATAAGAGTGAACAACAATCCATTAGTTGTCATTCAAAATAGTTGAATAGGGTTTTTTGAACATGACAATACCTTAAATGATAGAAGATATCGCCAGTTAAAACTAGAAAAAACGAATATTTTTTGTATCCCTTATCATTGAAGAAAAAACGGTGTGTCATAATGGTACATTTCTATAGATGGTTTTGCGGAAGATGCGTTTTCAACCGATATACCTAGAAGAGTATTTTACCAGGTTCTAATTCTTTTTTACCTTGTTCTATGCTGTTCAGTAGACCCCAGAGATTATATGGAGCAATTGCCATGATGAAGAATCCGTATCTGATCGAGTATTCTTTTGAACATGTTCAATTGAGGAATAAAAATACTATTGATTATTCACATTCCAAACTACTGACTCTAGTAAAGGTTTTATATATCTATCAAACGCCCTTTTTGTGATATCCTCTCTTGTATAATTTTTTGCTATTTTAAGAGCATTTTCATGAAATTTTTTCCATATGTCTTTATTTTCAAGAATACTGATAATTTTTTTAGTTAACTCGTTTTCATTATTGGAATATACTCCAATTTCATTTTCTTCAATAAATTTTTTTAATGCCCCGTCTTTAGCCCCTAATGCAGCAATTGGAAGGCCCATTGCTACGTATTCATAGGTTTTTGTTGGCAATTGGTATCCAAAAAATGGATCCTTACTTATTACTACTAGTCCAATTTTAGAGTCTGATAAGTGATCAGGAATTTTATGGTGAGCAATTGGTGCCTCTAAATGTACATTATTTTGCAATTGTTTTTTCTTGAGGAGTATTGTGAGTTCATCTTTATGTTTGCAACCAATGATTTTAAAGGAACTATTTGGAAGTGTTTCCTTTATTTTTTCTAATAATCGAATAATGTTTTGGGAATTTCTACCCAATGCCGTCAGGGAGCCAATGAAAACTAAATCATTATTTCGGGTTTCATTTGAAATTTCAGCTTTTTTGAAATCAAATCCATTTGTTACAATCTTGATATTATTTTTTGTGATGCCATATGTTTCAATTAATAAATTTCTTAGTTGGGGAGTAACCGCAAAAATAAGTTTTGCTTGTTGAAGACTTTTTTTTTCAACATAATATGCTATTTTATGACGAATCGGCTTACGAGATGCGGTTCTTAGCGAAGATTCGTAAGGATCTCTGACATCCATGATGAAAGGAATTTTTAGTTTTTTTGCTAGATGGGCTGTCTGCCATGTAATTGTTGCAGGAGTTGAGCTGCTCATTATTATATCTGGATTTATTTTTTTTATCAATTTCTTTAATTTTAAAATGGAGATTGGAAATATGGTTATATCTTTTGTATCCATTAATAATGGGATTCTGTGAACTTTTATCGAAATTTCTTCTTCTTCATATGTATATCGGTTTTCAACATGTAAATCATTTTTTATGGGTGCAACCACTTCAACTTGTATTTTTTGTTGTTTTAAGTAACGTGCAAATGCATTTCCTCTGACCGCTGCTGCTGAGGGTTCAGGATAAAAATATGGCCAGACGAGTAACATTTTCATGCAGACAACAAATTGAACGGTGTTTTTAAATTTAATGTCTTGGAATAGCAGATGTTTATATATGTAAAAATCTTTATTATGCATTGTGTAAGAATAAGAAATCAATTGTAATTATACTGTATAATTAGCTTATATCAATCCATGATTACATATTTAATCAATCCAATGTGATACAGATGAAAAAGAAGACCATTTTATTTCCTATTGAGATAAAAGCTCGAGAATTAAACTCCAAGATTCTTTTATCTTTAGAATGTGCTAAACGGGGAATGAGAGCTTACATAGGTAGTAAAACAGCTATAAATCGTTTATATCCTAAACTAGACTCTGGAATTTTTTTCTACAAATCAAGTATGCCACTAGATCGTGTTAAAAACATTAGAAAAACATGTAGTCATTTTGTTATTTTAGATGAGGAAATGGGACCCGCTGTTCCTAACTCTAAAAATTTGTTTAAAATGCGTATCCCAAAAAAATTAATTCCGTTTATTGATAGATATTTTGTACTTGGAAAAAACCATTTAGAAGAAGTGCTATCTGTGACAACAATGGCAAAAGAAGATATTGCTCCTACAGGTTGGCCACGTGTTGATTTATGGCGGCCTGACTTTGTATCACTTTTTGAGGGGAAAATACGGGAAATAAAAGCCAAATATGGAGATTATGTGTTACTTTCATCAAATTTTGGAGTAACTTCGGAAAGAATGCTGGGTAAATGGATGAGGGAAATAGATAAAATGAATATAGATGCTTCTTCTAAAAAATTATGGAAGGAAAAAATGATCAATAAATATGAATCATTCAACCAGTATTGTAATATATTACACAAAATATCAAAATCAAATGTAAATGTAAAAATTATTGTTCGTCCACATCCTGCTGATGACCACAATGGATGGTATGAAAAGATCGGAGGGCTTAGAAATATTGAAGTGATTTATCAAGGTGAAATATCACCTTGGTTATATGCTTCCAAAGGCTTATTACACTATGGTTGTACAACTGGTGTTCAAGCTGGAATTGCAGGTATTCCCTCGTGGGTTTATAAACCACCAACAGGTGAACTGGGAAATACACCGGCTTTTAAAGTTTCAGAGAAAGCTGATGATATTAAAGACATATTTAGATTTTTTGAACAGTTGGATAAGTATGATAAATCACAAATTCAGGCAGAGACTCTTCAAAAAATTGCCCCCTCAGTTAACTCGATTAATGGGGAGTTTGCCTCATCCAAGATTGCGAAAGTATTATCCAGATTGAAAAGTGAGAAAATATATCCTGCTCAATTTAGTAAAGGAGATTTGGCATATCTAGAAGCTCGCAATGTAGGTTATAAAGGATTGTTGCTGAAAAACAAATTGATTGGAAGTAATGAAATATCACCCAGATCTCAAAAAATACCTGGAGGTATTGAAACAGGAGAAATTAAAGGATTTATTGAAGTGATAGCTGCCAAAATTGGGTTAAATGTTGAAGAAGTGAAATTGAGAAAAATAGCTCGAAATCTTTTTGAAATCGAATGCACGTGATGTGATATGTTATATACTACTCATTAGAGGTTCTCTGGATGAAAAAAGGCAAAAAAATAGACTATAATAAAATTTTAGCGATTATTCCTGCTCGCGGTGGCAGTAAAGGTGTTCCCCGAAAAAATATTAAATCGTTATGTGGTAAGCCTTTGGTTTATTATTCTATAAAAACAGGATTAGAATCAAAATATATTGATAGGGTTGTTGTTTCAACAGAGGATAAGGAAATTGCAGCAGTTGCTAGGAAATATAATGCAGAAGTTATTGATAGACCTAAAGAATTAGCTAAGGATAATTCCCCTGCTTTTTTGACTTACAAGCACGTATTGGAAAATTTAAAGGAAAAGGGCAAATATTTTCCGGATATTGTGACTATTTTGCAACCTACATCGCCTCTTAGAAAAACCGAGGATGTCGATGAATCAATAGAGATTTTTGTCAATAATTCTTGTGATTCGGTTATTAGTGTGACTGAAGATAACGAGATGTATTGGGGTTTTAGAATTGAGGAAAAACAATTAAATCCAATTTTTGATAAAAAATATTTGTTGATGAATAGGCAAAAATTACCTAAACTTTACCGACCAAATGGAGCTGTTTTTGTTTCAACTCCTCAAAAAATGTTAGAAAATAAAGGATTTCACGGAGAAAAAGTTATTCCATATGTCATGCCACCAGAACGTAGCATCGATATTGATACAGTAATTGATTTTAAAACATCTGAAAATCTTATGAAGGAAAGAGGGAAATTATGAAGAATGCTGTAGTTGGAGTGTTACATCTAATTGCGGTTGATTATTTTGATAAATATTTATCATCAATAAACAAACAAAGTTATAGAGATTTTAAATTATTTATATTTGGGCATAAAATAAAGCCTGAAAATATAAAATATTTATTTGAAAAATATGATGATTTAGATATCAAATATAAGGAGTTGGATTATAATCTTTCTCTGTCCCGATCACGTCAAAAAGTGTTAGATTATCTTAAAGAAGAAAAATATGATACCTGTATTTTTACAGATACAGATGATTTTTATCATAAAGATTATGTTAAAAATATTTTTAAAAATTTATCTGATAAAACATATGATATTGTTTTTACTGATTTATCAATATTTTTTTCCAAAGAGAATAGAATAGATGATTATTTTAAAAAGTGCGGTATTCCAGATGAAATAAATCTGGAATATATTATTGATAAAAATTGTATTGGATTGGGCCATAGTGGAATTAATTTGGATGTCTATGAAAAAAATAGATATATTTTTCCTGATGAACTCATTGCAGTGGACTGGTGGCTATTTTCTGTTCTTATGGCTGTATACAATTGCAAAGCCTTTTTTATTCAGAAATCTTTAGTATATTACCGTCAACATGATTGTAATACTGCAGGTTTTCTAAACTTAGATGAAAAAAAAATTTTAAGAGGGGTAAAAGTTAAAGTTTTGCATTATAAAAATTTAGCAAAATTTGGCAAAATTTATAAAAAGAATTATAAATGTTTCAATGAACTCTATGAAAAAATTAATCACGAAGAGGAATTTAGAAAAAAATATGTTGAATATGTTTATTCGAAATATAAAAACAGAATGTATCTTTGGTGGGAATATGCCAAACCATATAAAATAGATAAGGAGGGTAATAAGAAGTATGAATAAAACAAAAACAGCTCTTATAGGAGATCGGGAAATCAATAATTTTTGTAAACCTTACATTATAGCCGAGATTGGGGCAAATCATAATGGCAGTATGAAACTAGCAAAGAAACTAATTAGACAAGCTAAGAAAGCCGGCGCAGATAGCGCAAAGTTTCAATCATGGTCTAAAAAAAATTTATTTTCAAAAAGTATTTATGAAAAAAATAAAACACTGGAGAAACAACTTGACGAGTGGAGTTTAGATTATACTCAACTTACAGAGTTAAAAAAAACTTGTGAAAAAGAAAAAATTGATTTCTCCTGCACACCTATTTCAAAACAAGATGTAGATTTTTTTGTTGATAAACTAAATGTAAAATTTATTAAAATTGCTTCAATGGATTTGAATAATATACCATTTCTTGAACATGTAGCTTCCAAAAATAAACCAATAATACTATCAACAGGACTGGGAAGTTATGATGAAATAAAAGAGGCAGTAAACGTTATAACCAAAAGAAATAGTAGTTTGATTCTTTTGCATTGTGTTTCAATATATCCTCCAAAAATAAATCATATTAACTTGAATAATATTGATATGCTCAGAGAAAAATTTGAGTTACCTGTAGGATTTTCCGATCATTTCCCTGATGAGACGTTTTCTCTAGCAGCTGTTGCAAAAGGCGCATGTGTTATAGAACGGCATTTTACACTGGATAAAAAAATGGATGGATGGGATCATAGTATCTCTTCTGATTTAGAAGGTATGAAAAATTTAGTTAGGAAATCAAAGTTGATTAATCGATCCCTTGGATCTTATAATCGAATTGTATATGAAGATGACAAAAAGCAAAGAGAACTCATGAGAAGAAGTGTCGTTGCGGCTAGAAATATTAAAAAAGGGGAAAGTATAAGAAGAAAGGACTTAACTTTCAAAAGACCTGGAACTGGAATACCGCTGGATAAAATTGATAGTTTAATAGGTAAAAAATCAAATAAAGATATAATAAAGGGATCTTTGATTGAGTGGGCAGATGTTCAAAAATAACAAATTGATATAGGTTAACCATGGTAAATAAACGTTTTGAAAAATGGGAAATGCCAGAAATCGAAGAAAAAAAACTTCATCCGAAATACTTTTTTCTAGTTCAACATAAAGAGAATCTTGAACTTGGTTATAAAACAGACATTGGAGCATTTACTTATATTAATGCCAAGTATGAAGTTAAAATTGGAAAAAATGTACAAATTGGATCACATTGCTCTATTTACAGTCATTCCACAATGCTTCAACAAAGATAGTCGATATATTAAAAAACGTAGAAATTAATGAAAGCATTCTAAAGAAACAGATTACATATTAGGAGATTGAAATAAATGAAATCTATAGTTGTTGTTGGTGCAGGTGGGTTTGGAAGAGAAGTTATAGAAATATTTAAAGATCAGAATAAGCTCGAAAAAAAATGGAATATTTTAGGGTTCATAGATAAGAATAAAAAATTATACGGAAAAAATATTAACAATTTTCAAGTTCTTGGAGGGTTAGATTGGTTTATAAAAAATAATGATGTTGGATGTGTTTGCGCTATTGGTGAACCAGATGCAAAGAGAAGGACCATCTTAAAATTAAAATCTATGAATGTGAAATTTTATAATGCAATCCATCCTTCAGTTATAATGTCTGAGTTTGTTAAACTTGGTGAAGGAATAATTATTTGTGCAGGCTCTATCTTAACTGTCAATATCGATATTGGAAACCATGTAATAATTAATATAAACACCACGATTGGGCACGATACAATAATCGGAGATTATTGCAGTATAATGCCAACAGTTAAAATTAATGGAAACAACCATCTCCATGAAGGAACATATATTGGAACAGGAGCTACATTTATTCAACAAGTATCTGTCGGAGCAGGATCTACAATAGGAGCAGGAGCTGTTGTTGTAAAAGATGTTCCCAAAAATGTTGTTGCAGTTGGCATTCCTGCAAAAGTAATAAAAAATAAGGAGATTTAATATAAAAATGAAATGGAAGATACCTTTATTTAAATCATACTGGGACCAAAATGATATCGACTCGATAACAAAAGTAGTAAAGAGAGGTACATACTGGGCAACAGGTCCAGAAATACAGGAATTTGAAAATAAAATAGCAAAGTATGTTGGAGCAAAATATGCTATCTCCTTCAACAGCGGCACATCAGCACTTCATTCACTTCTCCTTGCATATAATATCAAATCAAAAGAAGTAATTGTCCCAAGTTTCACCTTTATCTCTACAGCAAATGCTGTTTTACTTGCAGGTGGAAAAACAGTTTTCGCAGAAACAGAATCACAAACATATAGTCTTGATGCCGAAAGCGTCAAAGAAAAAATTACAGAAAAAACAAAAGCAATAATCCCCATTCATTACGGAGGGTTACCTTCTAAAGATATTTTTGAGTTAAAAAAAATAACTGAAGATAACAACCTTTTACTTATAGAAGATGCTGCCGAATCACTCGGATCAACGTATCAAGGGAAAAAAACTGGATCCTTTGGTGATGCAGCCATGTTTAGCTTCTGTCAAAACAAGGTCATCACTACCGGTGAGGGAGGCATAATTGTTACAGATTCAAAAAAAATCTTTGAAAAAATGAAACTAATACGATCACATGGCCGAGTAGAATCACAGAATAATGACTATTTTTCAACAACCAAAGAAATGGATTACATTGACATTGGATACAACTTCCGCATGCCAACAATGACTGCGGCATTGGGACTATCGCAATTAAAGAAAATTGATAAAATAATAAAAATGAGAAGAGAAAAAGCAGCATATTACAACAAAAAACTAAAAAACATTAATGAACTCATAACACCAATAGAACAAAAAAACCAAAAACATGTGTATCAAATGTATACCATACAACTAAAAAACAAAAAAATAAGAGATAAACTTCAAAAACATTTAACCAAAAAAGGTATCATGACAAAAGTATATTTTCATCCAATACACCTCAAGACATATTACAAAAACAAGTTTGGATATCAAAAAGGTGATTTACCAAAAACTGAAGAACTATCAGAAAAAGTATTAACACTGCCGCTATATCCTCAACTTACAAAAAAAGACCAAGAATATATTATTCAGAATATTAATAAATTCTTTATATAGGGAGCAAAAATATGGTTTCGCTAAAAAAATTTTACGAGAATAAAACAATACTTGTTACTGGCGGATGCGGATCAATTGGAAGTGAAATAGTAAGAAAACTTCTCAAATTAAATGTTAAAGCTATTAGAATCTACGATAATAACGAAAGTAAATTATTTGAATTAGAACAAGAATTAAAAACAAACAAAATCCGACCTTTTATTGGCGACGTGAGAGATAAAAATCGATTAGTAAGAGCTGTTGAAAACGTCGATATTATTTTTCATGCTGCTGCATTAAAACATGTTCCATTATGTGAATATAATCCATTTGAGGCAGTAAAAACAAATATACTCGGTACAGAAAACGTAATAGATGTATCCTTGCAAGAAGAAGTTGACAAACTAGTATTTATTAGCACAGACAAAGCCGTAAACCCCACAAATGTTATGGGAGCAAGTAAACTTTTAGCAGAAAAAATAATTATTTCAGTAAATTATTTTAAAGGAGTTAAAAAAACCTCATTTTCTAGTGTAAGATTTGGGAATGTACTTAGTTCTAGTGGATCTGTTATACCTCTATTCAAAGAGCAAATTAAAAACGGTGGACCTGTAACAGTAACCGATCCAGATATGACTAGATTTTTTATGAAAATATCAAGTGCTGTAGAATTAGTCTTAAAAGCAGGGCTTCTTTCAGAAGGGGGCGAAACATTTATTTTTAAAATGCCAGTAGTAAGAATTGGTGATTTAGCCGAAGCAACAATAGAGCATTATGCGCCAAAATATGGTTATAAACCTAGCGATATCAAAATAAAAATAATCGATAAAAGATCTGGAGAAAAAATGCATGAAGAACTGATGAATGACATTGATGCAGAAAATACATATGAAAATGATGAAATGTTAATAACTATACCTCAAAATATAAGAACAGGTGCATTAACATTAGAGGCTCCTGATAATAAGATAATAAAAAATTTGGTTAAAACAAAAAAAACTTTATATTCATCAAAAGATAAAAAACCTTTAAATAAAAAAGAAATAAAGAATTTATTGGAAAAATGAAAAAAATAAAAATTATATTAAAGGATTTATTTTATAATATTTTTATAACTTACTACGTTTACAAAAATTTGATAATAGATAAAAATTCATATTTGATTTTAACAGGTTGGCATGAAAGTCTAAAACGCGGATATCCCTGTAATATAGATGGTGCAGAGCTGCCATGGATGAATTATTCAATTATTTCTTTTCTCGAACAACGACTTAATAAAAATCCTTCTGTTTTTGAGTATGGGAGTGGATATTCAACATTTTTCTTTTCAAGACATGCAAAAAATGTGACATCTGTTGAGCATGATATTAAATGGTATAACACGATAAAAAGAAAAATGCCAAAAAATGTCAAATTAATATTCAAAATGAAAGATTATAATGGCAATTATTGCAGAAGTATAAACCTAAATGATGAAGAATATGATTTGGTAGTAATAGATGGGAGAGATAGAGTTAATTGCTTAAAACAAGCAGTTGAAAAACTTTCAGAAAGGGGAGTTATTATATTGGACGATTCCAATCGCGGAAGGTATTCTGAAGCCATTATTTATGCGAAGAATAAAGGTTTTTTAACTCTTGATGTGGAAGGTTTAAAACCGGCTGGGCATAAAATTGACAGAGCTACAATAATTTATAGGAATAAAAACTGCTTGAATATTTAAAACAGAAAATAAAGTCTAGAGTTTTTTTGCTTGATCTCAGTAGAAAATACAAAATATCTTCATTTTTCTTTCAGTTCGGATTTTATATAGCTAAGCATTTCTTTAGGATGCAACATATCTAGGAAAAACATTAAGTCTTGTTTTTTAAATTCATTCAATACAAACAATACTCCAAGATAAATTGCCAGGCCTATTCCTGCAAACACCAGTAAATGATACCAACGAATTAGTGAAAGTAGGGAATCGATATAGTATAACATACCAGCCATGATTAGACCAGCAATGATATGGCGAGGAGTATGACTCCGTAGAAGTCTTATTCCTGTCAATTTTTTCGCCGCTAATCGTAATCCAAAAAATCCAACCAAACTTGACACGACTGTCGCAACTGCTGCACCGGTTGGACCATTAATTCCAAATGAAGAAAGTAACCCCTCCCTAGGGATAAATAAATAATTTAAAGAAATATTAGCAACGCATATGGCAAACCCAATTTTTGCTGTCATGCCTGGTCTATTTATGCCATGTATCAAAGAAGAATGTGGCATGGTAAGAGCCGTAATAAAAGCATAAATTGTTAGTGTAACAAGCACTGATGCTGCTGGTAAAAAGGCACTGCTTAACATGATATCGATTACCGGTTTAACAAATATTATTATTACTACTATTGGGGGGATCATTATCATCGAAATGTATCGTTCTGCCAAATGCGTTGTTTCTTTGAGTTTTTTTAAATTTTTACTTGAATGATGTTTTGAAAGTGTAGGAAAAAGAACGATGCCAATAGCTGAAGAAAAAACAAGAATAATTTGCAATATCTGCTGTACAGTAAAATAATACCCGACTTCTACCGATGTCCAAAAATATCCAATCATTATCTTATCAATATTAACAGAGATAACCCCAATAACTGAGATAAGCATTATTGGCAAAGCAAAGGAAAAATAACTTTTAAAAAGATTAAAGCTAGGTTTTTTTATAGGATATTTTCTTAACAGCCACATTCCAACAAAAAATGTTGTCATCACTGCAAATACATATGTCATCGCAAAAGAACCAATTGCGTGGATTGCAATGAACTGCTGTAATGCCTGCAGGAAGGTTGGCCAGTTAACTGCAGGTGCAATACTTGCAACTCCCACTATGCTGACACCAGCTAGAGCAACAAGTATTTCAAGAGGTACTTTAACAATATTTTCAAAGATTCCTGTAACCTGCCGCTTTGCAATTTCTCTTCTCCCTTGAAAAGTAACAGTTGCTATTCGTGCAAGATTTAAAAAAATGTAATAAACAACAAAAACAAGAATTACCGATTCTGTTGTTGCATCAGTGAAACCTCTGTTAAAGAAGTTTTTCCAAATGTAAACAGCCGCGAATACAACAGTTACCATTAAACTTGTGAGAATCAGTTTGATTGCAGCATAGGTTCCTATGCATGTACCCAAGTCTTTTCCTTCTGATATTCTTTTGACGTGTGCTTGCGAAAAACCAAGATCGGCTATAATATTAAACAGTGCAAGGAACGCCATAGCAAATCCAATAATACCTAGAACCTCAGGTGCAAATCCTCCCCAAAGTTTTGCTATTACAATTAATCCAATCCAACCAAGAAATCGGGTAAAGAATTGTGTTCCAACGATCAATGCTGATTTGCGCGCAATCATTAATATACCACTTGGGTGTGGTAATTAAGTCGTCATTTTTAAAACTATATGACAAAGCATTTGGCAAAACATTGGTGTGCCGAAGTCAAACAGACCAAGGAAAAGACTGGGATAAAGTACAGATTTTCTCCATCCACCGAACAGTATAATCCTGTAATGACCATTACAAGAACATTATCACTTTACAAAGCTGCGAAAAAAACATGATTTTCTTCTAGAAAATCTTACTTCAACACATCTTTATTAGCATCAATAAATCTATCATTTACCGAAATCATAATCTCAAACTCAACATCTACTCTAAACAATTCTATCGTTTATAAAAAAGCGTTCATTAGATCGAATATCCATTCAATAGAAAATAGGAGATTGCAAAAATCTCAAGAAGTTTTCACATCATTTTCGCGTATGGCTTAATTTCACCATTTGCTATTGCTCCAAGACCAATAAAGACATTATTACCTACCAAAGAACCGATATTCATCATCTAATTTTTTCCAGTTTGTACATTGTCACCTATAATGACTCCGATCCTCCTTTTATTTGTACGAAACCTTCTGCCTTTCAAAACAACATAAATGAGTTTCTTATCGATCCTAAGATTAGCGATCTTTGTACCTGTGCCTGCAGCCAAAATTACAGTTTTCATTAAAATCACCTTTCAAGTGTAAGTTTGATTCACATATTCTATATTTCTTTAGTATTGTAACGTTTTTGTAAAAATTTAGAGAAAATAATTGGATATGAATAACAGATCAGGGTTTTTTAACTAATGAGCAAAAGTTAATTAATCAATGCTACAGGTGTTGTACACAAATATTAACTTCAACTGGTATTTTCATCTAATCCTGGTTCTCTAATATTATTAAGAACCTGTTTCTTCAGGTCCAAAATTCAAGAAAACAGAAGGATCATTTTGATTGTTATAAGATGTTGAAACCCATTCTGCACTCCGGGTAACATCTGAGATTCTTACCTCATCAATGATGCCATCAAAGTGATGTGAGATGCTTGAGCTGAAATAGGCGCCGATACCACTTTCCCAATCTGGAGATGTGGCATCACTTAATCCCGAACCGCTTTCCTTTACGACACCATCAAGAAATATCTGGGCGTTACCTGAGTTATCGATGGTGAAGGCTATATGGTACCATGTGGTTGTACTTATACTATTTACACCGGTGTCATAAAAATTCCAACCGCTGCTAATATCTTTATATAATCCAAAGATACAATTGTCTGGTACCGTGGTATATGCGTTTTTTCGTTGGGCGAGATCAACCGCATATTGATCTCGCATGCTCATCATGCCATAATAATCTTCAGTTGCTGTGCTTTCCATGGAAAACCACAGTTCCATACACATGGGTTTAGGATGTGATATGGTGTTGTCTCCATAGGTGAGATAATCAGTTTCTGATTTTTCAAAATCATAGGCTGTGCCAATTTTACCAGATGAGGTTGTGCTTGCACCATAATTGGTTAGATCATAGTTATTGCTGGTACTGTCATCTGTTCCATCCATATGCCAAACATGGGTGAATCCAGTATCCCAGATACGTGTTGGGCTTTCTTGGTTAGAAGCTGTGGGATTACCATAATACATATACAAAGCTGTATCTTCATCATGAGAAACACTATGGATATTCAGCCAAGCAACCAATTCACCAGTTGAATCATCATAGTATTCGATTTCATGATACAGTTTATTTGCGACACCAACCCCGTCCATAAATAAAATATCGTCGCCATCATCTTGAGCCTTGACTTGGAGGTCACTATCAAGTGTGCTAACAAGAACTGGGAAATAACTCAAATCACCAGCGACCTGTGTATGATCAATAGTGATCTTTTTCCGATGTTGCCAGCCTTCATCAAACGGGTCAAATGGGAGTTCTTCAGTCATAAATGATAACTCCTTCATCGTTACATCTCTACCATCAGCAACCTCAACTACCCATTGATACTGAGTATTTGGTTTCAGCCCCGAGACAGGAACCGTGTAAACCCCATCTCCCTTGTTTGTTCCACTTCCTGAGCCAATGTCAGGACTTGTGGTAACTGAATAACTCATGGGATCACCATCAGCATCTTCAATTTGAAAACTCAGCTCAGAAAGAGAAACAGGAACATTCCATGTTCCACTTGGCGGGTTCTCATTTGATATAACTGGTGGGTTGTTTGGAGGCCACCATTCAATTTCTTCCGCATTAACAGAAGCATATAATGCATATCCAAATAACCCATAGGCCATAACTGGCGGGAGGAAAATGCTAAATCCGATGCCCCAGAAACCAAGTGCTATCCCATTCTGTGCACCATAAGCGATAAAACCGGTACCAGAACGTAACCCTCCACAAGATGTCATTCCTTCTAATGTTGACCACCTCACGAATAACCTGGGAATGGGTGTGAGAAGTATAGGTATGAGCCTTGGCAGGATAATAATAGGAAATGATGTCCCCGAGCCTGTGGAAACGTAGTTACAAAACAATTCAGATGCCCTATTTTGTAAACGAGGCAGTGTAATTCGAGGATGTTGTGGACGCAAAGTTGGTGTAAGACGTGACTTTATTGTTTCCACTGATAAGCCTGCCGGCAGGAGGTTATGTTCATCGGCAAGTGTAATGATCTCATGCTGCAACTGCTGTGTTTTATCAGATAATGGATCACGAGCTACCTCAATTTGAAGCTCTTTTATCTTATCGTATAAAAATTCTGCTTCACTTAGAGACATGGTGATTTCTTGTGATGGTTCTCCAGGAAATCCAAAGGTGCTACAAGTTACTAGCACATTCTCCTGTGATTCACAAACATCTTCAATATCAATATCTACTTGAGTGGTTTCTTCTGAATATCCACCTATGCTCGAGACAAAACTAGCACAGATAAATAAAACTATTATACCAACTACTCCACTTTTTTTTAAAAGATAATTTTCTTTCATTTTTACCCTCCCTATAATATTGCTAATATACTAAGATCCTGTTTCTTCAGGTCCAAAACTCAAGAAACTTGAAGGGTCGTTTTGATTGTTATATTCAGTAGAAACCCACGATGCGTCCACTGCGGTATTCAGCACCCGAACTTCGTCTATTCTACATTTAAAGAAAATATTAGGGGCATGAGAACTTCCTTCATGCTGTTTACTTGCTCCCATTAGGAAATCCCATGCGTCTGGGTACCATAATACGGTACTATGACAAGATGGTGCTGTACCATTTAATACACCATTTACATAAAAGTGTGCATTATTGGTATTTCCATCGAAGGTGAGTGTAAGATGGTGCCATTCATTGTTTGTTGTGTAATAATGTCCTGCATGTTCATGTTGTTGTGCAGTTGTGTCTCTTTCAAATCGTGCATCTATCCAAGTTGATCCATCTTTACCAAGACGAAATCCAAATCCATAGGTATGTCCATCGGCATTACCCCAGGTATCATCCGACGATTTAGATACCACATATCCATTTGGTACATCTTCTTCTAATGGTCTAAACCATGCTGCCAATGTGACACTCTCTGGTTTCAAACTGGAAGAATCAGGAGCCGAAATATAATCATCATCTCCATCAAAATCAATACATTTACCAACCATCCCATCGACGAGGTCTGAAGAGCTCATCCCGCCATGGGAGGTACCATCATTATCGTTTAATGTACTATCATGTATTGTCCCCGTGGGGCTTTCATGTAAATGCCATACCGCTTTGAATTGTGCATTCCAGGTCTTATCAGAAAATTGTTGGCTATTACAACTTGGATTGCCATAATACATATAGAAAACGGTATTGCCGTCACCTGGAATACTAGGAACATTTACCCAAGCAATGAGTTTGCCAGATGAATCATCATATTCCTCAATTTCATGATACAGTTTTGTAGCGACACCTGTACCACCCATGAATAATATGTCATCTCCATCTGCCTGTGCTTTATCCCTTAGGTCAGCATCAGTGGTACTGACAAGTACTGGGAAATTCGTGAGACCTCCAGCGACTTTTGTATGGTCGATGGTAATCTTTTTCCTATACTGCCACCCTTCATCAAAGGGATCGAACGGCGGTTTTGCCTCGGTAAAGAAGCTAAATTGTTGCACAGTAGTATCTTTGCCATCTGTCACCTCAACCTTCCAGCGATAAATTTTATCATGTTCAAGGCCACTAACTGGAATACTATAAAACCCGTTCTTCTTGTTGTTCCCACTACCTGAACCAATATCAGGATCAGTTGTAACCGAATAACTCATGAGATCCCCGTCAGCATCATCAATTCTAAAGCTTAACTCAGAAAGAGAAGCAGGAACATTCCAGGTTCCACTTGATGGATTTTCACTTGAAATGATAGGTGCCCTGTTTGGAGGGTAAAATTCAATTTCTTCTGCGTTGACCCTGGCAAAT
>JAUWBM010000006.1 GCA_030601705.1 Thermoplasmatota archaeon | reverse complement strand
TCGTGACTTTTTCTGAAACAAACGAACAAGTTTTATCAAAAAAGATCATGCCTGCACCAGAACCAGTTCCTTTGTTATCTAATGAAATGGTATCCAAAAAACTTTCAGAAGATATAATAGATAAAGAAGTTTATTCAAGTAGTGAACTCCATCCAGGAGAAAAGTACATTGTTAGAACCGGTGTTGGTTTAAAAGATAATGCGCATGTTATTTACCTAACTGTACGATGTTATCCAGTTCAATACTCGCCAGCAGAAAATACCATATATGTTGCAAACAGTATTGATATCGACGTAACATATCAACCACCGAAGAACCCCGTTGTATTTCTTGACGAATATGATATGGTTATAATAACCCCTGAAAAGTTTGAAGTACAATTGGAACCATTAGTTGAACATAAAAATGCTATGGGGATAGATACAACTGTTAAGACCGTTGAAGACATCTACTCAGAATACTCTGGTCGTGACGAACCTGAGGATATAAAATTGTTTATCAAAGATGCCATCGAGGACTGGGGTATCGACTATGTTTTACTTTTTGGCGGTAGAAGAGGTCAATCATTCAACTGGTATATCCCAGAGCGACGAAGTAACAATAATGATGGGTCCGGCTATGAAACAGGATATGGCAGCGATCTCTATTATGCAGACATTTATAAAATGGAAGGAAACGAAACTGTTTTTGAAGACTGGGATTCCAATGAAAATGACGTTTTCGCAGAATGGATCGGGTTCAATAAAGACGTCATGGATTTCTACCCTGATGTTGCAGTTGGCAGGATTCCCTGCAGGTATTCCTATCAAGTAGACATCGTGATAAACAAGATTATTACATATGAAACAACGGCTGATGATTCATGGTTCGAGAAGGCTTTTGTGATTTCAGGGGATACAAGTCCTCCCGCCCGCAGTCCTTCCGCAATCCTAGGTATTTATGAAGGAGAGATATCTACAGATGTTACAGTAGATTGGTTAGAAGGTATTGGATTTGATGTCGAAAAACTCTGGACATCTCTAGGAACTTTTACTGGACCGAAAGATGTTATAAATGCTATCAACGCTGGTTCTGGCTTCATTCATTTCGCAGGACATGCAAGCCCTGCATATTGGGGAAATTTCCTTCCCGATGCTGAAACAGAAGATGAAATGGTTGACGGTCTTTTACTCAGACATATGCGCCAGTTAAGAAACGGTGAAGAACTTCCAGTTGTTGTTGTTGGAGGATGTCATAACAGCCAGTTCAATACCACCATGTCAAACATTATAGCAGGCATTAAAGAATATGGAATAATGGGTTACTTCTTCCAAAGCCCATTTAAAGTCTATTATATGGAGTGGGTACCTGCATGTTGGTCTTCTTGGCTTTTACTGAAAAAAGGCGGAGGATCAATCGGCACTATTGGAAATGCCGGACTTGGATATGGATATATAAATTATCCCCTTGAGGGTCTTGGTGGCTGGATTAATCCACAATTCTTCGATGCTTATGCTAATCAAAGCATAGATATACTTGGAGAAGCACATAGTCAGGCAATAACAGATTATATTGACATAATTGGCAGAGTTAATATCGACCAAATAGACAGAAAAACTATTGAACAATGGGTACTTCTTGGAGATCCCAGCTTAAAAATAGGCGGGTATTAATAATACCCTTTTTTCTTTTTTAATTTCAGAATAGGCAGAACAATTCCTCTAGCGCATTTACTTTTTTAATCTCCATTGGAGTAATTGTAGAACAAAATTACAGCGCTATTTAAATACCATTTGAACATATAGATTATGCGTAGGAACGGAGGAAGGTATTAGAACTTGGAATTTTCTTCATATTTATTATCTCCCTTACCTTCCTTCCAAAAAAATATTGATATAAAGTAAACATACTAACAATAATTGGTTTTGTTACAGATGTTATTAAATATAAGATAAAATATATTTAAATTTGAAAAAGAGGTATAACAATGAAGAAAAGAATAATACTGTTTGTATCTGTTGCAATTATTTTGCTGATAGTTTTTCCCATTCATGCAGTAGAAGTATGCAACGTGCCACCGCCAGATGAACCAGGTCCATATCATATCGGTCACTATAGAGTATGCTTCACTGTGCTGCCATATGGTCGTTATTGGGCAACGATATGGTATCCTGCTATACGTGACGGGTGGTTTGCCCCAAAAGATGTCTCTGGGGCTCCTTACCCCGGTATTGTCGTTGCGAACGGGTTCGCTGGTTCTGAGTGGAATATAAAATGGATTCCGAAGCATCTTGCCTCTCATGGTTATGTGGCGATATGTTTTACACCACCTCATAAACTATCGGGCGATACAACGCAGTGGGCTTATGGTTTTCATGGAGGTATCGAAAAGCTGAAATCTCAGAATAGTTTGTGGTTTTCACCAATATATGGTATTCTGGACATTGAAACTTTTGGTGGAATCGGTCTCTCTATGGGTGGAGGAGGATGCATAGAAGCTACAGGAGCTAATGATTCAGAGATTGACGCAGCTGTTCCCCTGGCACCAGCAGGCTCGGATTCTGCTAAGGAGGCAGCTCAGAACATCACAGTGCCAACTCAACTTCAGGTTGGAACTAATGATGGCATGGTCTCTCCTGAGCGTGTTTTACCTTTCTACTCTGATCTTATACCAGACACATCGGTCAAAGAGTACTTGTCGATTACTGGTGGTAACCATATTGGTTTTATTGACGAATTCGTCGCCAAGTTTGCTGAATGGTTTGGCATAGACAATCCACGTGGCATTGAATTCGAAGAGCAGCGGCGCATATCCCGCAAGTATTTCACAGCCTGGTTTCAGTATCACTTGAAAGGCCTTACCGAGTATTTTACCTATATTTTTGGAGATGAGGCTCAGAATGATTTGGATGCAGGAATCCTATCTGATTTAAGGTTCAATATCCCTTAAGGAGATTTATTACTTGAGTTCGAAGAGATAAAATGAAAGAAAGATGCTCTATTTGTGGAAAGACTCTAGAAACAATAGATGAGATGGAACAAGAGATCTGTAATGATTGTTTAGCATCTACTATCATTAATCCTGAGATTCATCCCAACGAAGATGATTTCATCTAATCTCCTCTTCTTTTTTTAATTCCTTAAAATAATCCCTGCCAATTTGTTTTTAGCCAGAAGAATCTGTTCCAGAGGGCATTAAGGCTGTGGTTTTTTCATTTTGACATTTTACCACGATAACTATTTATATTTGATGAGATAAATTAATTAATATGGGAGAGAGGGATGAATTGGAAAAAATGGATTAAAAAGCATTGGTGGAAAGCCCTAATTCCGGTTACTGTTCCAGTTGGAATTATTATCCTTAGACATATTAACAAAATATCAGAGGTAAAAGAAATTATTGAATATGAAAATGTAAAGAAAACATTACAAGACGTTCAGTTGCTTACTGATGAAAAAGGAGAAACTATTTTTATGAATCGGTGTTATGATTGTGGGAGGTCCGATGGTCCTTTATTTTGGCTTTTAACAGAACTTGGAGGTAGAAGGTTTTGTGGCGATTGTTTTGAAGTCTATTATAAACTTGTTTTGCTGACTAATCGTTCACAAGGTTTATAGGCGTTCTCAAAACGATTCTTTGTAAAAGCATTGTGGGGAATTTACTGTGGGAACTTAATGTCGGCAACTGTTTTGTACAATATTTCCTGCCAATTTTGTTTTTAGCCAGAAGAATCTGTGATATTTATTGTAATATTTATTTTATGCCAAACATTTAAATAATAAAACATGAGATACCATTATGGGATTGAAAATGAAGAAAAAAATTGGTTTTTTAAGTGTAGGTATTGCAATATTAATTTTATTAGCAGGTGCTTCGCCAGTTATAGGATCAATAGACATCAAACAAATTGAAGAAAATCAAAATATAATTGTAGAAGTCAATAACTATCTGGGTGGAAAATCTGAATCGGTACTTACTGAATTAAGTTATGAAGAAGCTGAGGAGCTAAAAGAAATTCTAATAAATCTTAACAGAGCAATAGAAGAAAACGACGAAATAGCAATTTCCATTTATGAAAAAATTCTTAATGATAGGGGATTTTTTGGTAATGAATATCAAAAATTATTTTCTAGAAATTCAATTTTTGAAAATATAAAATCACATCAATATCCAAGTGTTTTAAAACAATTTGAAAGCCTTAATGGAGATAATATTTCAAACACTTTATGCTTTTTTAACGCTATTGGCAAAGGTATTATCGTCTTTCCATTGGGTCTGCAAATGTGGGAATCAATAGTTGAAATAGTATCAAACGCATCATCTCCATTAGCAGGATTGATTTTATTACTTGCACTTCTACCATTACTGGTTATGGTTATGCTTTTTACTCATCTAATACCTTTTAGGATTCTAATGATCAGGGGAGTTGTTCTTATGAATCAAGGATCAATATCTAGTTTGGGTTTAAATGGTCTGAAGAGGTTAAGTGTCACTGAACAGGTAAGTGTGAACCTAAGTTGGTTTACTGGAATTACCTTTAATATACCATTTACAAATAATTCATTTTGTTTTGTATCAGGTATTGCCGCAAGGGTTTATGAAGGTGATATATAAATAAAAAAAGTGTAGAGTACGAAAATTATTTCGTACTCTACAAGTTAGAATTTTTTTTAGATAACTTTATCTCATATGATTTTTTAATGAAATTGAGTTTACCAATTATAAAACAGGGACGAAAAAATGGGTCTTGAACAGATAAGAGAAGTTATTTTTCCAAAAAATGGAGCGGAAAAGAAATACAATTTAACAAGTGATTATTACCATTTGATAATGGGAGTATTTGAGATCAAACCAAATACGGAAGCATTGGATATCGCAGATATTCAACAAGGAGAGAAAGTGCTAGATGCAGCATTTGGAACTGGTTGGATGCTTGAAAAAATCATTCCATTGGTCGGACCAAAAGAAAAAGTTTATGGTATTGATTTTGCTCCAGGCATGCATAGAGTAACCCAGGAACGGTTGAAAAGAGAAAATCTAGAAAACCAAGTTATTTTAATTCAAGGAAATACTTTCTCGATGCCGTTTAAAGATGAATCTTTTGATGTTGTTTTTGCTAGTTTCCTTTTGGATTTACAAAAAATTGTGGATATCCAAAGACTCCTTTATGAAATTAAGCGTGTATTAAATCCACATGGCCGGGTTATAATTGTCGCAATGACCAAGGAGGGTAAAGGATTAGAAAAAATAGCTAGATGTTTTTATGATTGGTTCTATCCATTTTGGCCAACAATCTTTGGGTATAGAGCATCAAGCCGTCCAATATATGTCGATGAAGAGATTAAAAAAGCGAGATTTTCTATAATAAAAGAAAAACTCACTCATATTGCAGTTTTTCATTTCCCGATAAAAATTGTTATATGTACCAAAGGATAGTTATGATGAGAGAGTTGGTGGTAAGGTTTCGACAAGGAAAAATTGCTTTCAAGGAATTGAGAAGACAGTTAGGATTCTTTTCAAGTCTCCTTCTGTTATATGAAATGGTTTATAACTCCTTAAATTACAATATTCTTCATCACTCAAAGAAGATATGTAACAATAAATTAGTTGAGCTACAGATCCTTCCTTTTATTTTTTTATATGCTGATTTAAAAAAGAGCCTAGACTCGAATTTAGCCATAGAGATCGGAGGGGAAATATTGGCAAAATGTGGTGCTTTGGATATAGCTTTAACTCTTACTAAACTTCGCTCAGATGAAAGTTTAGCTGATTATATACGTTATCTTAAAAAATCGAAGTACTTCAAACAAAGTAGCTATCATATTATTAAAGAAGATAATTACGAGGCGAAGATCAAAGTTACAAAATGTGTATATTGTGAACTACTCAAAAAGCATGAGATGTTCGAGCTTGCTCCTTATCTATGTAAAAGCGACGAAATATTTTTTAAAAATTACCATCCAAATGTTAAATTTATATTAAAAAGTTCAATCGCTAGAGGAGACAAATTTTGCGATGAAACATATCAATGGAAAAATAATAGATTGATTTGAAAAATCCTAAAAAAGGAGAAAAGAGAGATTTTTTACCGGTAAAAGCGAGTCAATATCTCGTCCCCTGCATTATTAATGCCACTCCACCTTTTGATAATCCTCCTTGGTACCTTATATATTACACAATTTAAATCCAACGAATTTTTTAATAATTTTAAGAATGTTATTTGGTGAATTTGGTGTAAATTTGTCAAAATGACATTTTAACGGATTAACCTATTTGCCGACAAATAGTTTATAAAGCTCTTTTTATGATTTTTCAGTAAATCGTCTTAATCGTATGGTTTTATGTATGATAAATCATATACTGAATTATGCAACGAAAACTTAGAGAAGTCAGTGGTTGTTTGACCATAACAATACCAAAACAAGTTGCTGACTTATATAAATTTAAGGCTGGTGACATAATTGATATTGAACCGATCGGAATTAATGAACTGAAAATAAAGAAGGTTACAGGTGAATAGGTTTTCAACTCAACATATTTTGAAATGCTTTTTATGAAAATCAACATCCTCAACTTTGATATCGAAATTGTTATAAAACGTAACTATTACAAGTTTTACGGGTATATCTAGCTTAATTGCTTCTTCATATGCCTTCATTGAATGTTTAGTTAGGTAATGTTTTTTTGATTTTGTGTCTTCCCATCTTGTTTTTATTTCATACACAACTGCAATCTGGTATTCAAAATACCCGTGGTCGTTACTCCAAATTGCACTTCTCTGGGTGCTTATAGCTTTAAGTTTATAGCCATCGATGGTGCCACCATGTAATTTCAAGTATTTTTTATGTTCTTCATTTAAATTGCGAGATATCCTAAGATCTGAAAGTGTGCCAATAAATCCGTATTTTGCCATATAGCCGTTAGCAAAACATTCGCCTAAATATCCACGTTTATTATAATCCATTTTAAGATTGATTATTTCCATTTTCAACCCTGTTTAATGCTTATCCCAACGATCACCTCCTTAGTTTTTATTTGGAGTCTAAAATCGAGTCTTTCTAGCTGTATTTGCTTGCATAAATACATAAAGGCATATTAAAATTTAGTATATAAATATTATTATTTTATTTATTCATTTTCATGTCATGAACTATCTTAGATCTCGATTATTTCTGAGTTTATTCCTCGATGTCATATCCGCGAAGATTCTATAGACTCCAACTCCTTCCTCCGGGTCTCATAAGGATGGAAGGGTAGTACAAGCACAATAGGTATAATTGAAATGAGACCAGCAGCAATCCAGAACAATTCCATCGTTGGGGATATCGTCAACAAGATAGCAGCAAGAGCAGGCCCGATAATGTATGCGATTCGTGATATGCTATTCGTCCATCCTATGCAGGTACCCCTCCGATTAGTTGGGAAGATTTCAGGGACATAAACAATTATCCATGTGTAGGAGAACCCTATAAAGAATGCTGAGATCATCATGACGATAAACGAAACCGTTAATGGAACGATCCTTTTGTATCAACCGTTAATGTATAAAGAATAAATCAATAAAAGGATTGATTAATTAGGGATGTATTTGTAATTTCAAACGGAGGTGTCTATATTGAAGTTAAAAACACTATATGTAAAAAATTTTAGAAATATACCAGAGATGTCTTTAGATTTTACTCCTTTTACTATTTTGGCTGGTGAAAATAATATTGGAAAAACAAATGCTCTAATGGCAATATATAAAATATTAAGAATGGACGAAAGTCCCCATAGGATACATTTTTCTGAAGAAGATTTCCATTTAGATGAATCAACTAATGAGAGAAGCGACAAAATTACCATAGAATTGACATTTGATAATTTAAATGAAAATGATGAAAGTGCTTTTTTATGGCATGGTATTGATATTGCTAAAAATGAGTTAAGTATTAAGCTTGAAGCAAAATGGGAAGAGGAAAATAATGATGCCAATGTTGAGGTTTTCTTTTTTAATAAGGAAGATACAGAAAATCCTAAGGGTAATATTTTTAAATTAAATGATAAAAAATATATTCCATTCTATTTCATAGATGCTTATAGAGATGTATGGAAGGAGACGCAATACTCTAAAGGTGACTTAAGACAAATTTTTAAAGATTACAATAAGTATTTTCTAAAACCTTTAAATGTACAAATCAGTGCATGTATTTACAATATCGAATCATATATTTCAGAAAATGAAAGAGATGAAAATGAAAAGATAATAAATATTTTATCTGAAATCAAAAAATTTCTGGTAGATGACAATTTCGAGGATTTAACAGTTAAGACAGATGAACTAAAAAATAGTTTGACAGAAGTTAAAGTAAAAAACGAATCACTTATGAAGAGTATAACGGACGGTATTAATAATATATTGAATAAAAATAAAATAATCAACAAGATTGGAGAACTTCAATTATTGATAAATGGTTTAGATGGTATAGAAAAAATAAAAGATTTGTTAAAAGGGAATTTATCGTTATTTGTTCCTGAGGGAAAAGTTGGTATCGAATTAGCAAAAATAGACGAGTCTACTTTATTTGATGAAACAAATGTTAATTTGAGTGATGTTCCTATATTAAAGCAAGGAAGTGGACTTCAAAGCTCCTTTGTTATTGCATTAAAATTAAGTAGACTATTAACCAAGTTAGATTTCTCTGAAGAAAGGATAACGAATTTAATTATAGCAATAGAAGAACCAGAAGCTCATATGCATCCTCACTTACAAAGAAGCCTTATTAAAAAATTAAAAATTAAACAAGGAGAATTAATTGACCACGGAATAAACGTTCAGTTAATAATTACTACACATTCTCCCTTTATTTTATCGCAGATTGAAAAATCAAATATACGTCTTTTTAAGAAAGATAGTGATAAAAAAATGCAGTTAATTAAATTTGATGACGCTTTTATTGATCAATTAAAAAAAGAGTTATCGCCCATAAAAATTAAACATTTTGATTATATCTTCAGACTTTATCCCGAGATATTTTTATCAAGAGGAGTAATTATTGTTGAGGGGCGCTCTGAGTTTGGGGCAATTCCAGAATTTGCAAAAAAAATTCCAGATATAGATTTGGATCAGTTAGGATTAACTGTAATTAATGCTGAAAGCAAGGACACAATTAAACCAATTTATCTTATTCTAAAAAAATTCACAAAGTGTATAGCCATAAGGGACAATGAAGGACATAGTACCGATGATGATTTAATTACTGATGTTAATGAACTATATTTTAAAACTGATCATAAAAATCTTGAGAATGAAATTGTCAATTCCATGAACAAAATTAAGTTAATGAAGATCTTAATTAAAATTGATCAAGAAAGAGTTGGAAGACATTGTATCGATATGATTAGAAGAGATATTAGTGAAACTAGGTCAATGAATGTATCAGATATTTTAAAAAATTTTGATAGTTTAGATCATGAGAAGCTAAAAATTAAGGATGAAGAATTTGTTGCGATGCTTGAAAACAATTGTAAATCATCGTTATTCTGGTCAATGTTTGCTTCTGAAATTGATATAGCCGATATACCAAGATGTTACAAGGAATTAATACTAAAAGCTAAGGAAATGGTGATATAGTTTGGGAACCGATCCGTCCCAAGATAGAGCAATTTTTCAACCTATTGATTCCTCAACCTTTGTTACCTCTCCTCCAGGATATGGAAAAACACATGTGATGACAGAACGAATACGATGTTTAATTTCAAGTAAATCGATTAATCCTCCTAACAAATTACTTGTATTAACGTTTTCAAATGCTGCAGCAAATGAGATGAAAGATAGGATAGGAAGAAATATTCCAAATAGTGGAATGTATGTAGATATTATGAATTTTCATGCATTAGCATATTATATTTTACGGACATATGGAAATTATATTGGAGTAGATAGATACTTCACAATACTCAATGAAGAAGAAATACTTCAGTTTAAAAAAAATTATTTTGAAGAAGTTCTATCTGATGAAATTAATGAGAATGCAGGTAAACTTTATAACATAATTACAGAATATAACAGTTGGTATACTAAAAAATTTTACAATGTAAAGAATGCGAAATAAAAAATGAAGGAGTTTTTAACGAATTAAGAAAGAGAATATGGAGTAAATTGATTACCAAAGATAAGCTCGATTTTGATCATTTATTATTTCATTCTATAGATTTATTGAAAAAATTCCCCATTATAAAGAACTATTTTTTTAATAAATATATTATGATATTAGCTGACGAATTTCAGGACACCAATCATGTCCAATACTTATTATTCAAAGAAATTGCCACAAATTCAGATGGACAGAAAAGAAATGTTTTTGTTGTTGGTGATAAAAAACAAGCCATTATGAAATTCCAAGGTGCAAATCCTGAAAATATTGATTTATTAATTAAAGATTTTGAGTGTACCGAATTAGAGCTTCAGAAGAATCATAGAACAAATTCTGAGAAAATATTGGCGATTACAAAAAGGTTAAGAAATCCCGAATTTAAGGTTGATGAAGGGATTAATTATAAAATGTATCTTAATGATACTGTATCAGAGGAAACTTCAAGAATCATTAGCATTATTACTGATTTATTTGAGAAAAAAAATGTAAAACCTCAGGACATTTGTATTTTATTTCCTCAATTTAGAACATCGGATCCGCTTAAAAAGGAACTTGATAAAAGATCAATCGATTATATTTTTATAAATGATTATAAGTTTACGTCTATCGTTAGTGAGTACTCAAAAATATTTACTGAGATTGAATCCCATATCGATAACGAATACAATGAGAAATCTGTAAATCGTATCGTTAGAGAATTAATTAATAAATATTATAGGAGTCAATATGAAAATAATTTAGTATTAATGACATTTGAAAAATTTTCTAGAGTTTTTGATAGGGGTGATTATTCGTCTGTAGAAATATGGAAACGTCTTCAAGATTTTTACAATTGTTTACAAATGGAGATCGATTGGACAGAACTTATTCGTTCGCATATTAAGGATAGAATATTTTTGTCATCAATTCATGGTTCAAAGGGACTTGAGTTTAAATATGTACTAATGATGGGAATTGTAAATTTCCGTTTGCCTCATCACAATTTGTGTTGGCCTTGTTTTGATTTTAGAAATAAAGATAAAGTGGATATTACAGAAGCTAAAGATTTGTTTTATGTAGGGGTAAGTAGAGCAATTAAAAACGTAATTTTCTTCTTTAGTAAACAAGATGAGCAGAATTTAGCTCGTACCAATAGGAAAATCAGTTGTGTTTTTTCTGACATACTTAGCTTAATCAAATTTATTGATTCTCATGATGGTGAATATGGATTTGAAGAGAATGAGGTTCAAAAATTTCTATGCCAAAATATGACAAAAGTTACTCCAATATCGTGATCTACTAAATTAATTATTTTTACTTTCTATCGAATGAATATACTTTAGGGGCAACAAGACTTTAAAACCAAATCTACAATACATTTATACCTATTTAATGGATATTAAAGAAAAAGATCGGGGGTATTTATCCTGGGCAATAAAGTGTTTTGGTTTGACGTTGAAACAACAGGTTTAAATCCTATAAAACAAGATATTATCCAGCTTGCCTTTTTAATAGAAATAAACGGTAAAGTTATTGAAAGTCAAAACTTGTTAATGCAGCCATTTGATTACAATACGATAGAACAAGAGGCTCTTGAAGTTCAGGATAGAACCATTGATGAAATTAAAACATATCCTGCTCCTAAAGATGCATATCTTAAACTAATTGCCATACTTGAAAAATATGTAGATCGTTATGACAGAACAGATAAGTTTCATCATGCGGGTTACAACACAAGATTTGATATGGATTTTCTAAGACAATTTTTTATTAAAAATGGAGATAGTTATTTTGGGTCTTGGTTCAACTATAGGGGGATTGATCCTCTACCACTGCTACATCTACTTGATGGAATTGGAACTGTTTCACTTGCGGATTATAAGCTAGAAACTGTTTGCAAGCATTTTGATATACCTCTTAATGCTCATGATGCTTTAAGTGATATAAGCGCAACGAGAGATCTTACAAAATTAATTTGTTCAAAGTATATCATAAAGTAGGAAGACTCTGTTCAATTTTTAAAAAACATTTGATAATTATAATTGCGGCTTTTCATCTGCGGGTCCTACGTTTCACTTCGGACCGTGCAGTATTCCCAGCCGCAATTATAAAATTTGGGCTTTGGCATATGCCCGAACAAAATCAGACGGTGGTGGATATAATAGCTATGTTGACTGTGGTCTTGTTTCTGGTAGATATATGGATGTTACAAAAATAAAACTAGTAGGATACGTCCCTGGCGGTTGGCTTGAAATAGATCCTGATTCGTATAATTTTGGATATGTTAAAATTGACGAACATAAAGACCATACCTTTAAAGTAAAAAATACAGGTGATAGGACAGTCTATAATATTGAATCAAAAATATCATGGGGGGCCGATTTTAGTGTTATTCAAGGTGCTACTAAAGATTATTTAGCACCTGACGAATCTTATAACGTAAAAGTTAGATTTCAGCCTAGTGCTGAGGGAGATAGAGAAGGAGTACTAGGATCTCAAGGTGATGATTCCAATTTTGCAAGATCTGATCTATCTGGAACAGGAGAGAAAAAATCTGGTTGTCCTGAGGGAACGCAAATTACCATGGCCTCAGGCTTTCCTATCACGAAACCCATCGAAGATATCGAAGTCGCGGAATTTATCTTATCATATGATCCAATATTGCAGGTGAGAACAATCGCAGAGGTTATTGAGGTATATGTATATACTGAAGGTCTGCCCGATCACAACCTTATTTTCAACGGTAATTTAGAAGTTACACCAAACCATAACTTATACATAAATGGAACTGAGTGGATGGAAGCTGAAAATGCACAGATAGATTATTACATGTTAGGAAATACACCTGGTATACCAGAGACCAGTCCGATTGTTATTTTTTCGATTGTTGATTCCTTCGGAGTTGGTGGCCCGATCTATGATTTAGTAATTCAACCACTTGCTGGTGAAGCATGTGGATACTGGGCTGATGGTATACTAGTCGGGGGTTATAACTAAATAATAATAGCCCTTTCTCTTCTTTTTCTTTTTTAGAGTTGTCTAACAAGAAATACTCTCATCATGCAATAAAAGACAGGATATTAAAACTCATTATATTATTCTAATCCCGTTATTACATTAAACATCATCTTCGTTGACGACAGGATTATAGAATTTTTTAATAATAAAATTCTTACATATTCTTAATATGTCATACCAAGGTTTGTCCAAACAGGTATCGTACTATTGGGAATATATTTGGGAATCGTTCAAACAGCCAACTAAATAGATTAAAGTTGAAATTGGAAGCTTTGTTTTTCGGTTAATGTGATAAACCGAAATGAGTATATGGATGGTTTCTTTTTGTATAAAAATTACTACAAGAAGTACTTAAAAAATGCAGCCAGGTGGCCTAATTGAACATGGATAAAAATCTCTTGATAATTGGAATAGCTAATTATGCTCCAATCATCGTTAATGATTTTAGACTAAGACTAGCATCATGAGGCTATGATTACCTATGAAAACACTTCTACATCTTAATCCTAATCTCTACACTTAAATCTTTCACCCTTCGTTTGCATATGCCAAATACAAGTAAGCATTTTACGGCTCGCTGCAACAGTTGCTTTAGCTTTTCCTTTCTTTTTCATCAATTTAATAGCAAAGTCTTGTTATTGGACCGTTCTGACCGTGTCTTATGTGTACAGATAGACTTGACTACCTAATTGAATAGTCCGTGGAGCAAGCCCGGCATAATTACAGAGCTACTTTGGGTTGGAAAATAGTGAAAAATTTCGACAAGATTAAAAAGGACGGATGACAAAATATTATATAATAATGCTTGACTTTATCAAGCAAAGAGGGGGTAGAAGAAATGAAAGAAAAGAAAAATAATAAGAAGGAGGTAAAAAAAACATATATCATAAACATAGATGGAATGAGGGCAGACTATTTTGGCGCAACTGGACATCAAGGCTGCTTAACACCAACCTTATTAGAACTAATACAACAAGGCATGAACTTCATAAACTGTAAATGTATCATGCCTGCAAATACCGGGACAAACCATACAGCGATCATGACCTCAACCCATGCAGGAAACCATGGTATACTTGGGGCAATAGGTCATTTTAAAAAATTGAATTTTAATTATTTCAGATTTTCAAGAAAATACGGAACCATTCGTACGGGTCTCTACGAACATCGTCATCTTCAAGTACCAACCTTTTTCAATATCATAAAAGCAAATAACCCAAACCTAGTTACCGCTTTTATTCCAAGTAAAACATGGGTTGGAAATATCCTTGCTGATAAAGACTGTGACATTACCATTTTTCCTAATAACACCCCTGAGAACTGCGGTAATCATGATCCAAACCCTGATTATGTTTTCCCCTGCGAAGGGTATGTTCTCGGTGGCAAGTCACATCCAGAGGACAATGGACTTTTACCTCGATTTTTCATACCACAAAAAGGCAAATATGATAAGGCACCGCCTGGAACAGTCTGTTTTCCAATAGAAGAGATAAATACCGATGCTGGCCCAAGTGATCAATGGGTTATTGATCAAGCGATTAAATGCATTGACCATGATGATCCTGATTTTATGTATATGATTCTTATGAACATGGATGCCGCAGGGCATCTATATGGAGCGTTTAAAACTGAAGCTGCCCCGGATAATACTGATCTTGAAAATCTTTCAAACCTTCGAAACCCAGAGGCAACAAAAGATCAACTATATCTTACCGACCTCCAGATAAAAAGATTTATTCACTATCTGGAGAAAAAAGGAAAATTTGAGACGTCACGAATAATCATGACCTCCGATCATGCCATGTCTACGATAAAAAGCATGTATTCGGGTTTATCTCAGCGAAATCTTCTTTATTGGCTGTTAGAAAAACTGGGAATAATAAAGAAACAAGAGCATGACTATGCCCCATCACCAAATCGGCTTCTTGAAACACTTTTTATTGATATGCGGAAAATCCTAAAGAACCATGGAATAAAAATGCGGGCAAGTCAAGGACGATGGTTTCAACGATTTAATCCTAATGGACAGTATGATTGGTGTTATTCAGATGGTGTAACTGTTGGATATATATATAATGCGAAACCATCGGTTCAGAGAGAAATTAAAAAAATATTATTAAATCATGAGATTGAAGAAAACGGTGTGATAAAAAAACCTGTTTGGAAGGTGTTAACTGAGGAAGAAATGGGAGATGCAATAAATGAATTCACTAACCTTCCGTTCAACCTTTCTCCAGGACAGTTTAGTGATGATTATGACCATATGTGGCCGAGCGTAATTGTGTTTCTTAGGCCTCATTATATGATTCCTTTTTATAATGATCAACTTAAAGCAGGATTGACCCCTCTTAATCTCTCTGTTAATTTACCCTATTTTATTGATGTACGGTTTGTTCCCGGTAGCCATGGAACCTATTTAGAACAACATGTGCCTCTTATTTTTGCATCTCCTAGTGAACCAGAGGTAGTAAAAAATACTCTTGTAAAAAGACAAGTATCTGTTATCGATATTATCCCAACGGTTAATTCATTGAATCGATGGCCAAATCAACCTTCGTTTGAGGGGCGGACACTTCTGCCTCTATCTCAGTACAAAACAGATAAAAAAAGGATTAGTGAAAACGAAGAGGTCCGCCTTATACATTAAAAGTGGAGTGTGTTGTTTTATGGTTGAACGAAAAACATATATTATTAATATTGATGGAATGAGAGCTGACTATTTTGGTGCAACTGGGAATCATCAAGAATGTCTTACACCAACGTTACTGTCATTAAAACAGAAGGGAACTGTATTTGATAATTGTAAAACCATAATGCCTGCAAATACCGGGACAAACCATACAGCTATCATGCCCGTACCAACTGTAGAAGCTGAAACACAGCATAAGCCGGACTTGGAGATAGATACTATACAGATAAAAATCCTTGGTGGCGGTAGTATGCATGGGCATCAACTGCCTGATGGTGATGAATATGTAGTGGAAGCATGGGTCCATAATTCGGATCTCGGGGATGCTGACGACTATTTTTACACCTACTTCTTCCTTGATTTTTGGGAAAATTTCATAGGGTTTTATAACTATACAAATGGTCTAGTTGCTGGACACTGAGAGTGGGCAAACTCTTCAAAGTTTTGGGCTTTCTATGGAGAACATACAATTTACACATATGCTGACTATCTGCTGCCTACTGGTAGAATTCCGGAGAGTGATGAGGATAATAATGACCACGAAGAGATATTAGAGTTTGATTAGTGGAGTTAGACAAGATCTAGTGTAAGGAAAAAAAGAGATATTTTTTCCCTTCTTTTTTTATCTTCAATCTCTGAGTCAATCTTGAGAAACTATAGTATGAATGGCTCTGTTGATTTTACGTGTTTAATTTACGGAATACAAAATCTTAATAAGATAAAGTTGATTCAATAATATAGATCATTTTTGGTGATTAAAATGCCAACGGATACTTTGTTGAATTATGCTCTAAAGAGCCTTTCGTCTCGTCCTTTCATAGAATTTATCAAATTGTTTGTTGAGAGAATTAAAAAAGCAAAATCAAAAGGAAAAAAAATAGAAGAAACAAAAAAATCATTATATAAAACACTGGATGGTTTATCTGTAAGACAATCAGAGGCAATTGAATTAGAACACATCTATCTAAACCTATTAGATCGCAAAATTGATGAAGAACAAGCTAAAGAAATACTTGCAATACTTGGATATAAGATTAATCCACATCCATTATTGTGGTTAAAAAATAAAATTAAGGACTTAAGAGAATGGATAATTGATGCGATTAAATGGTTAAGAATCCTTGGACAAGGATTACGACTAATAGTCAAAGAAATAACTGTAGAGATAGGTCTAACGCCCAAAGTGTCGATTACTTTTATTCCAGGTTCTGATACATAGTACGGTGTTTTTCCACGGTGTTGAAAGAGGGGTGGTGACTGGGAGTGGACAGTTATTTTTGACTAAGATTTTTTTCTGACAATCCAGTAACCTATACAGGCAAATCCAATAAGCAAAAGAGTATAGAAAAAGTACAAGGTAATCCAGCTTTTTACCTCCTTACCAAGCTTTCCAACAACTTCTACAACAACATCCTCGGGCGTCTCCCCCCTATAAAATATTTCTTGATGCACAGCAGAAACGACTAACTTTGATTCAGGACCAGCGAAAAGAATTGGAAGGTTATACCATACTTTTCGTATTAAACTTTGTACGTATCCATCTACCATATAATTAGGTTTTATAAGCATTGACCATCGTATATCAAAAAAAAGAATGCCGAATTGGCTTATATCCCCAATTGGAATATAGGGGGCACATTCTATGGTTAAAGTGTACCATTTTCTAAAAAATCCACCACTTGGAAATGAACAGTTTATTGTCCTCTTGATGGAATCATGTGCGGAAATGTTGACTTCAAGGAAACCTGTGCAATACAGAGTATCCTTCATTATTGGACGAAGAGAATTAAAAAATGGTGTATCAGCAATATCAACAAGTACCAAAACTGATACATCTTCATCCAAGTCATTGGTAATACTGACATTTACAATGAATTTTCCTTTATCATCAGTCTCATTATCAGCATCACACTCAAAAAGTACTTTTTTACTACAGACGATTGGTGAGGATACATTTACCTCTTCCCATACAATAAAACGATTATGATCTTTTATACGACTATTAACTATCGAGAGTAAAGAAGAAATCCTCATCTTGTTCAATGGATGACGTATAATCGAAGAACCCTCGGTTATGAACAATCTTGAAATAACCTCATTATTATACTGTAATAACCAATTTTTCATTTTGAAACCATCATTTACGAATGTTCTCCAGAGCAATCCATCAAGCCCCCATCGTACTCCTCTGTCTATTTTAACACCAATTGATGCCTTTTTAATCATAAATTCCTTTGCTTCTTCTGAGCGTATACACTGTAAATTTGATAGTAAATCATTCGTTGTAAAGCAGGGGACGGAAATCGTAAAAGTTTTTCTATAGAAAGGTGGAACATAAACAAAGGGAAGTAGTCCTATTCGTGTTATCTTACTTTTCTCAAACTCATCTTCAACCTTTAAAAAAACAGAAATTGAAAAAACGATAGGTAAAAGATTTCTACGTTTTGTCAGATTTACATCCAAAAAAAATAAGGAGCCACAGTCCAGAATAATTTTAGGTGGTTTAAATTCAATTTCTATACCTCTCAAATAATCGATTATAGGTGTATCGCGATTGTTTTGTTGATTGGCAACAACTGGTAGGCTAAATATTGATGGAGCAATCAGGCATATTGTTAACAAAACAATTGTTGATTTTGTCTTTCTCATTTTCCTCCAATTCTCATGTGAGATAAGAGGGTTAGAAATAAATTATGCGTTTATTATATTTTGTATTATAATGAAGGCTGTGAATAATTAATGGAATAGATCCTTTACAGTTCTATTTTTGGACGTGGTATCTAACTCGGATGTTTGAAAGGATAATAAAGAAAGGGGTAAGGGACAATCTATGCTTTTGATGGTAGGTTAAAGTCCTAGTTTTGGAAAAACTTAATAAGTGTTTTCAGCAATTGACATAAAAAATTTCGACAGGATTATATACAACGAATAACAAAGATATATACATTGCTTGAATATGTCGAGCACGGAATAGGTGAATGAGAATGGGGGAAAGGAAAACCTATATAATAAATACAGATGGAATGAGGGCTGACTATTTTGGTGCCGTGGGGCATCAGGGTTGTCTCACACCCACGCTTGCCTCCTTGGCAAAACAAGGGATACGATTTACAAATTGTAAGGATATCTTACCCGCTGTGACAGCTACCAATCATACAGCAATAATGACTTCTACATGTCTAGCAACTCATGGAATGACAGGCTGGGCGGGATATTATAAGGGATTAGATTTTGCTCACCTGAGAATCTTCCGTAGACATGGCACCGCAAAAACAAGTGGCTATGAACATAGGCATTTACAAGGGTTGCCAACGCTTTTTGATGTCGCAAGATCATTTGATTCATCTGTTGTAACTGCATTTATTGTCGGTAAGAGCTGGGTTGGTGAAATTTTAGCGGATAAAAATCGTGATATACTCATTTACCCAGGGAGTTCTACAAATCCAGGTTACGTAACTCCTTCTGAAGGATATATCTTGGGAGGGGAGAGACATGAGGGAGATAGCCCTTGGCCTCCACGTTTCTATATTCCAAAAGAAGGAGTAAAAACGGTACGACCACCTAAAGGAACATTATGGGTACCACCTAAACTGTTGAAGGGGTTAAATGCAAATTCTATTCCTAGCGATAAATGGGTGATAGATCAGGCGATACATACAATTTGTCATGATGATCCCGACTTTATGTATATTCTCTTAGCTAGTGTGGATACAGCAGGACATGCCTATGGTTCTTTTAGTGATACCAATGTCTCAGACCTCTGTAATCTTATAAATCCTGATGCAATGATGGATCAAATGTATATTACTGATAGAGAAATAAATCGATTTATTACATTTCTCAAGCACAGATATAATGAGGATGGTGAGAACAGGTTTGAGAATTCAAGAATCGTAATAACTTCAGACCATGGCATGAGCAGCATGAAGGAGATGATCCGTGTGGTAGATATTCGCAAGGAATTGGCTGAGAAGGGTATACGGATTAGGGCTAACACAAAATGGCGACCGTTTGGATACTGTGATAATGGACAGTACGAGTGGTGTTTTTCAGAGGCAACACACAGCTACATATATTGCAGAGAAAATGAACAAGGAGAAATTGTTAGTGTTATTAAAAACATGCGTCATGTGAATCCAGAGTTGATATTTGATAAGAAGAAACAAGAAGAAAAGAACATGTGGAAAGGGGATTATGACGATGTTGTATGGCCCCAAGTAATGGTTTTTTTAGACCAGAACTATATGACACCAGCTTATGGTGACCAGTTGGCTGCAATGTTACCCTTTCCCCCTCATATCTCATCTGTCATTGCTAAAATATTGAATATTCCAACTGCACCTGGAATGCATGGAACTACATCAGAACAGAACGTACCGTTAATATTCGTATCGCCTGGCGAAGAGGCGGTTCCTCAAGGATTTGTCGAGAGTGGACAGGTTTCTGTTCTTGATATTGCTCCTACAATAGCCAATCTTCAGTGGGAAAAAATCCCGCCCTCTTTTGAAGGCAAACCGTTACTTCCTTTATTTGAAAAACAGAGAAAATTGGAGCCACCAAAAAAAGTAATTCACTCAAGAAAGGAGGTGAAATGAAAAAATATAAGCAGGGAGAAAGGAAAACATATATTATAAACATAGATGGAATGAGAGCTGACTATTTTGGTGCAACTGGGAATCATCAAGAATGTCTTACACCCACGCTTGTGTCCCTCGCAAAAAAAGGAATACGATTTACAAAATGTAAGGATATCTTACCTGCTGTAACTGCAACTAATCATACTGCAATACTTACGTCTACCCGCTTAGGCACCCATGGTATCTGTGGTGCGTGGACTCATTATAAAGGATTAGATTTTGCCCATTTGAGGATCTCATCCCAGCATGGTACTGCACAAATGGATTATTATAAGCATAGGCATTTACAGGGCTTACCGACTTTTTTCAATGTAGTCAAAATGAATAATCCTTCATCTGTAACTGCTCTTGTCATTGGAAAACATTGGGTTGGAGAAGTTTTGAATGATGATGACTGTGACATCTTGATTTATGCGGGTAATGCTTCTAACCCAGATTATGTTACATCTTCTAAGGGACATATACTTGGTGGTGAAAGACATGAGGGGGATAGTATTCTTCCTCCCAGGCTGTACCTCCCTAAGAAAGGAGATCGGTTTGTTCGTTCGCCAAAAGGAACATGGATACTGCCGTTTAAACAAGTTAATGCAGATCTTATTCCAAGTGATAAGTGGATTATTGATCAGGCTATACAGACAATTTGTTACCATGACCCTGATTTTATGTATATTTTACTAAACAACATGGATTCAGCAGGACATACTTATGGTTCATTTAGCGATACTAACACCTCTAATCTCAATAGGTTTATAAATCCTGATGCAATGATGGATCAGCTTTTTATCACAGACAGTGAAATCAAACGATTTGTTGACTTTCTTAAGAGAAGACATTCATTTGAAAATTCAAGGATAATAATAACATCTGACCATGGTATGAGTTCCATGAAGGAAGCGAAAGAGGCATGTGATGTCCGGAAGGTATTAGCCATGAATGGTATAAAAATAAGAGCAAATACAAGATGGCTGCCATTTGGATACAAAGATGGCGGGGACTACGAGTGGTGTTTTTCAGAGGGAAACACCGTATACATATATTGCCGAGAGGACGTCGAAAAAGAAATCAAAGAAGCTCTCAAAAGGGATCTAAAGCATGTTCACGAGATATTTGATAAAAATGAGCAGATGAAGAGAGGAATGTGGAAAGGGAGCTATCAGGATGTCGTTTGGCCCCGGATAATTGTGTTTTTTGAATCAAACTACATCAACATGGGTTATGGTGACGGGGCTGCAGCGGCCTCAGCAAGGTTTCAATTACAACCTCATTTTCAATTTCTTATTGCAAAAGCATATGGGATTCCTTTTGCTATTGGTACACATGGGACACCTTCTGAACAGGCTGTTCCTTTGATACTCGTTTCTCCAGACGAGCCAAAGGTTCCAACTGGAGTAACTAACAATAATAAGGTTTCTGTCTTGGATATTCTTCCAACGGTAAATGCTCTTAACAGATGGCCTGAACAGCCAACATTTGAAGGGATACCATTGCTTTTCAAGGAGGGAGTAATAAAGAAAAAGGTGAGAGCAAAGCCTCGAATCCAAGTGCGAACATCTAAATAAGTAAAAAGGTGGAAGAGACTCAATAATTCCTAGATGTTCTCTTTTTCCCCGATCTGCTTTTTGTTGCATAGTTGATTTTTTTTCTAAAAAAGTAATAAATCAGATTTGAATTGTACTGGATTAAATGTAGATAATTTAATAAATGAGAATGTATTTTTAGTGTGTATAAAATTATAAAAATTTACTAATTTCTGCGGCTTGAAGGAAGTGCAGGAGGCCTACAATGGGAAGAAAAAAAATGCTTAAGAGAATAATGATTTTGTTCTTTATTTGTTTCCTGACATCATCGTTAATGGCAGAAGCTCGTATTCAAGGTGGCCGAAGAATCAGAATCGACAATGTTGAAATTAATGAAGATAAACCAATAGACGCAGGAGAAACGTTTAATGTATCAGTAAATGTAATAAAAAACAGAATACTTCGCTTTGGTGGAGAACTTCGAGTATATCTCATATGCGCAGGGCTTCCACAGATGGAGATAGGTAAAGAAGATTTTATATTCAAAACATCGATAAAAAAGATAAAGACAAATAAAATAGTGACCGTCCCATGTCAAATCAAAGATATCGATGCTAACTGGTACCAAGAAAAATTTAATATTAAAGTGATGTTGTACTCTAATATCCTTGGCTCCTCAATACGAAGAGACGTCTTTACGAAAGAAAGTGTTCACATTATTAGCAAATTTTGGGAAAAAGAAAAGCTGAGAATTACAAAATTTGACCCCGCTAATGAATGGAAAATAAAATCAGAAGCGGGGGGACTCATAAAAACTGGGGCTGAAGAATACGTTATAGATGTTAACGTTAGAAATGAAGGATTATGTGAATTTGATGTTAGGGTAGTTATATATTTGATTGAAAAAAGATCATTAGGAGTTCCGTTTGTGGAAGGTTTTGGTGAAGAAAGAAAAGAAATCGGGATGGGGGCTGAGACGACTATTGAACCTAAAACTGATCGCACTTTTAATATTGCCTGCACTCTTAGAGAGACAGAATGGGGGAAAAGTGAATTTGATGTACGGGCTGTTCTCTTCGCAGATGTAGATGGAATCCTATATGAAGTTGATAAATCAACAATTCAAACAATACAAATTAAGGCTGAAAACATCGGTGAAGCAATAAAGATGTATGGTCCGTTAATGTGGATAGTTTTTTTGGCAGCAATGGGCACGATTTTACTGGTTGCAGTTACACTAAGAGTATTATGGCCACTTATGAAAATAAAACGAAATGAAGTGGAAATTAAAAGAAGAGAAGTAGAAATAAAGTTGCAAAAGATAGAGGAGGAAGAACAAAAGAAAAGGAAGAAAAAATAAGTCTGTGAATTAGATAGCATGTTCTCCTCCTTAAAGGGATAACAGTAAAAAAAGTAAATTTTAAGAATAATTTCTTCAAGGAATTCTATTACTATCCACGTAGTGTATAAAATATGATGATAATTGCCATAACTATTGTCCCCTTCTTTTTCATTATCTAAATAAAAGGTTATTTTCAATAGCATAAATTTAACTCTTAAGATTAAGAATGATGGGTTCATGAAATTTTACTGATAAAAGATTGTAATTTCTTGGGACCCATCAGTATCTCCCTTTCAACATACAATGCCCCGTCTTTTTTGGGTTTGACCCACCACTTTATCAACATAATTTCCCCATTTTCGATCTCAATACCGGTTATACACCGGGGATGCACGCAACTTCCTGTATTGAAGTATGCTGGTTCACCTTCATTTGGAAATACAGGCCGGTGGGTGTGACCACAAATGACGGTTCTTTTGCTAGACTTTACCCAGTCTATTATCTTTCTTTCAACCTCTCGCCGTTTCTTGAAGTTCTTCGCCGGACTTGTAGGGTCTTTGATGCCTAATAACTGAAGGTGTTTCCAGAGGTGTCTTACAAAAAACCTGCTCAACCGCCATAGACGATCACACATAAGGTCTCCCTGATGACCATGGAAAAGAAAGATCTTTTTTTCCATGTTGGAATGCCTAAGAATTAAACCTTCATGTATTTCAATACCATCAAACAAGGGTTTAATACATCTCTTACGTTCGTCATAATACTTAAAGAGATTTTTTTCAATGTACTTTTGATTTTTCCACACTATATTGTGGTTTCCCCATATAAGAAATAGTCTATCATCCTTATGGAATTTGCGCATAATCCAGAATATATGGCTGTGAGCCTTTCGAATTTCTTCAAATTTTTTGCTCTCCCAAAGCTCATCTCCATCTCCAATTTCAATATACGTGAATCCCTCATTATAGTAGTGATTCAATGCATGGAAAAAGAGTTTTTCGTTATGAGCAAAGTCATCTGACCAACTATTGTCACCACGATGGCAGTCACTGAATAATATGAATTTAGATGAGTCATCAAAATCAACTGTCTTGGATGAATCAAATATCTCCTTTAAACGATTTCTTGTAGGCATAACACTCTATCGTTGTATAATATAATCTAACTATAAAATTAATGGCGAAGTAAAGTATATTGATATTATATATGGGTTTATTCTACTTTGTACAAAAACCGATAGAGGGTAAACTTTTAAAGTTACCTATCTGTTTACATTATAAAACAAATATCTCGTTTAAAAGTTATTATACGAGATATTGCTGAAGGTGTGAGATATAATTAGGGAGATGATTACGTGAAAGTTAGAATTGCAACATTTAACACTGAAAATTTATTTGCCAGATATAATTTTAGAGAAGGAAGGGAATCGTTAGCATTAAATGGGTTCACAATTAACGATCTGGCGTTCTCCTTGCATAATGACACGTCCAAAAAGATTACTGCTCAAGCCATCAAAGAAATAAAAGCTGATATCATCTGCTTACAAGAGGTTGAAAACATTTCTGTTCTTGAGAGATTTAATTCGCAGTTCTTAGCTAAATTAAAATATAAACATAGGATCCTGATTGACACCCACGATCCACGATTTATTGATATTGCCTTCTTGAGTAAATTTCCCATAACAACTGTATCAACCTATAGAAACCTTCGGAATAAAAAGAATACCACATGGCTCTTTTCAAGGGATTGTTTGAAAGTAGAATTTAATGTTGAGGGTAAGAAGGTGATATTATACGGTAATCATTTTAAGTCAATGATATATAGTAGAGAGTCGACTAAAGAACGAAGATTAGAACAAGTAGAAAAAGTGGCGGAAATAATCACTGAGGACTGGAAAGACCAGAATTATGAAGGAAATTTCATTGTCTTAGGTGATTTTAATGATTACATAGATTCCAATACAGCTCTGAAACCTTTGATTAATCATAACGGATTGGTAAATACGACGAAAAACATGGATAAAGAAAAATCATGGACCCATTTCTGGGCAACGGGAAATGAATATCGTCAGTTAGATTACATTTTAATTTCAAAATCATTATCTGAGATAAACGACACATTGCCAGTAATAATGAGAAAGGGTTTACCCTATAGAGCAGAGAAATATGATGGTTCAAGATTTGATGATGTCGGCGAAAATCATCCTAAAGCTTCTGATCATGCTCCAATTTGTATAGATCTAGAGATAACGTAGAGGAAACTATTGTGATAACACTTGGCAATACTTCACATAACAGAGGCATGTAAGACTATGGGCTTCGTCCTTTTCCTGAGTTCAAGAGAGTGGAATTTTGTATATTCTGTACATCTTCCCAACATTTCTTAAGATACTTTTTACTTTAATTTCCACCTCATCATCCGGCACAACAAAAACCACAAACCTTCCTAACCTAATGTTTTTCTCATAATTCCTTTTTATCTGCTCAGGATGGTTGGCCGACGTCTCTATTTCAACAGCAATCTCTCTGCTGAATTCACCCTTTGGATAGGCTAACATATCAGGCTGTTCAATCCTTCCGCCCTGCTCTGGTATTTTAACATAATAACCTTGGTTCTCCAACCACTCTTTTGCCTTGAACAACAAAGCCCTATGAAGCTCACCACCTGCCTTTGAACTGCTGCCAGATGACACGCCAATCCCAATTGTTTTCTTTCCTTTCTCTGTCAATTTTGTCAAAACCTTCGGCCTACCCTTAGCCTCTTTCTTCACAATCCTCTCTATCAAACCTTTGCTCTGTGCAGTGTCCAACTGCTCACTCAGTTTCGAGCCGGGAACAGACACACTTTTTGAAATGTTGCTACGGGTGGTCTCTTCCCCTTCATCCTCCAAGTTGTGAACAGTTCTCAGGAGCTCGATTATCTCTGGTTCAACATCTGATTTAAAGGACGGTTTCTCAGGCAGTATCGGTGCTGAATAAAGCAGCTTCATCCTTTCAAGCAGTTTTTCTGTAAAAGAATGCTTTTTGACAGGAGGTTTTAAGGTAGAAATCTCAAAGGGAGGAACAGGTTTCTCACCAAAACCGCTCCGTAATTTGACAATGGCCTTACCATCCGGGAGAGATGTCAGGACACCCATGACTTTACTCTTATCGCTGTAATCAAAAGAATTTGCAATAATCCTTGCATCTTTTTCAGCGACTCGGAAAATTACTTTGGTTGCAGTGTTCCCCAATATGTCACCAAGCAGTTTTTCAGGAACTTGCTTCGTATGCTGGTGCGCAAGCAAAAGACCGATCTGGTATTTCCTTCCTTCAGTCACCAAATCGCTTAAAGTCTCCAGGTGAGCAAAGTTCTGGAACTCATCTATTGCTAAAAAGATAGGTGACCTTGATCCTCTTTCCTTGGAAACAACAGTCAGCCATAATTTTGTAACGAGAGCAGAACCAATCAAGCCAGCATTCATCTCCGATAACTCACCCTTAGGAAGCCTCCAGATAACAAGCCTGTTTGGCCTGAGCAGCTCCTCAATGTCAACCGTAGAACCTTCTGGCAGAAAATCTTCCTAAGCAAATCATTCTTAACAAAAGGCTCAAGCTTGTTTATGACTGCATCAGTCCTGCCCTTTGGAAGACTCCCTAAATCATCATAAAAATCCTTATAATCTTCTTTGTCCAGTTCCTCTTTCACCAAGTCAAGCATCTCCTTAAATGTAGGTGAGTCATCATTCTGGTAAAGCCTTCGAAGGGCATTCTGAAAAATCCTGTTAAGGGAAGGCCCCCAGTATTTATCACCATACAGTTTTTTCATGAAGCTTACGATTTCACCAATCATCCTCTCAACCATAATCTCCCGCTGGGTTCTGTCCTGATACCTGGGCAGTTCAAACGGATTGAGAGAAAATCCCACTTTTAACAGGTCAAACAGAAGAACCCTCTCCAGATCCTCAGGATAAACAGATTCAACAATGTCATATGCAAGGTCACCGTGCGGGTCCATCACCCATGTGCAGAGACCCTGCCTAAATGAATCAAGAACCTCGTTTGTTATCAGGGTACTCTTTCCGCTACCCGTAGACCCAAGACAATATTGATGACGATACAAGTCATCCAGGGAAATGAAAGCCTTCTTTGGTTCTCTATTTCTAAAGGATACTTCACCCAGACATATTTTTACAGGTCTCTCAAACATAAAATCACCATGGCAAAGTTGACAAAGACGGTTTTGAATATTCCACGCCACAGTCCCCAGCCCCGACAGGCAGGTGCACCATCGATGCAAGCTCAGGAACGCTTACCATAAAACGGTTAGAAAAGAAAGGAAAATCTCTCTTGGCCATATTGACGAGTGTGTTATATGAAGTTCTAATCAAAGGATAAGATACAATCTTCGGAATCAACTGACATCTGTCAGAATCAAAAACAGAAAAAGTCCTGGCAACATGCTCACAGCTTTCTCTTGCCTGATATCCATCCTCGGAAACCGCAGTTATTCTAATCAAGCATTTCAAAACAGGAATCTTGGTGTCCCTGAAAAAAAGGTCCTCGCCGTATTTCTGGGTCAGCACAATCCTCTTGTCCTTTGGTATTTTCCTAAGCCGTTCAAAGAGAACCTGGACGATTATCCGGGAATCATGGCCGTTCATTGCTTCAAGTATGTGGCGCAGTGGATCATAATGGAAATCATGCGGACATTTCAGATTTAATTCTACACCGTGCAAAACAAGGGAGCAGGATGAAACATAGTCTCCATCTTTAAACAAAGGAACGCTTGTTTTTGACCTTTTTACAACAACTTGCGGATAAACTGAACTTAGTTGGCCTTTCAGCATTCCTTCAACAGATTTAGAGGAACTGAAAAAGTGGAAACTGAAACCTTCGTCTTTCCATATCTCAAAGGAGAATCGAGCAGAGTACTGCTGAAGCATGTAAAGAACCTTCTGCATTCCAGTCATGGAATCCAATGATGCCTCGGCCGGGACAACCTCCAAAAGAACGCCGTCGGGAAACTCAAGCCTGTTTATTTCTTCCTGTGAGAGCCTATGTAGGCCATATTTCCACTCCTTAAACTTCAACTACAATCACCGTTTTGGAACTGGGTAGGACTTGCCAAGCTTGACAAAAAAGCTGGACACCAGCATTATTATTCCAAAAACAACAGAGGCAATCATGGATAGAATATCCTGCCTTTGAAGAAACATCAGGGCCAGCACAACAAAACCAGAAACCATAACAATGCCAAGGACCAGTTTGGCAACGCCCCTCATCATGCCGCCTATTATTATTCCAAAAACCAATGCCGCAAAAACATAAAGCATCCAGTTGTTTTCAGCCCCAAATTCAGATGAGCCATTCACTAAAATATCTGTTATATTCCAGGCCCAGAGGCTAGACATGATTCCCACAGAAAGAATTCTGCAACAACAGACATTAAGGGAAACAGAGAGTGCATTTCAAAAGGCTTTGCACATAAACTATTATTCTTCCTTATGGTATGTCATATGGTTCTTGTGCTGGATGCCAGTCGAAATTTAACCAAGGAATTGGTATGAAGATTGGTGTGAAGCCTATTACCATTATTCCAAAAATAGGTTTTGGAAGGAGTCTCGGTCTGTTCCAGTAGTTTTCATTCCAGCAATTAGAGAAATAGCCGTGGAACGAGTCATAAATAAAACCAGCTTGCCAGAAGTTCCTTATAAAATTGTTATACTTGATAACATTGAAGTAAGAAAAAGAGAGGCCTATGCCATTACCGTTGTTTGAGGCGATGTTGTTGTCTGAAATGGTATTGTTGCTGGAGAAGGAGAAGAGGTAGATACCATGCAGGTTGTTCGAGCTTACATTGTTCCAAGATATTATGTTATTATGCGAATCATGCAAACCAACACCGCTTCTACTGTTATATAATGCTGTATTATTGATAACTGTACTGTAATTCGAATGATATAGGCTAATTCCTTCTGCATGATTTGAATCAACAATGTTACCAATTACAGTATTTTCTTCAGACCATTCTAAGCCAATTCCGTCATCACTATTGTTTGATGCAGTATTTCCAGTTACGATGTTATCAGTAACATTTCTCGATGGATTGCCACCGGCGCCTAAACGAATACCGCCTCCCCAATGCTCGAGAATGCCATTAGAATTTGCAGTATTGTTGCTTATTGTATTGTTATTTGAGGAATCAAGCAAATTAATGCCATCAGCGTTGTTTGAGTTTACTATGTTATCGGTCAAAGTGTTATTCTCAGAATGTTGAAGCATGAGTCCTTTGAAGTTATTCGATATGATATTGTGAGATATATTACAGTAATCAGCAAAATTCAAAAATATTCCATTTTCCAGCTCTGAAGAATTGGTAACTGTAAACTCACTAATATTAACATAATCTGCATATACAAAAACAACATCACCCACTCCACCAGCATCAATAACAGTTGTGTCTCTATTCTCCCCTATCAGATTTATGGATTTATTCACCACAACGTTCTCATAATAAGGTGATGAATCATCATAGACAAAAACTGTATCCCCGTCAGATGCATTATCAATAGCATCCTGAATCTTAGTATAGTTATTAGGACCAGAACCACCGACATACAAGGTATCTCCACGATGATTAAAGGTCATAAAAGGCGTTCTATCATCTGTTGAAGATTGTTTCTCTTCTACAGTTCTTCCCATTGATGGAATGACACTAGCGCCTATAAACAATACTATTATTCCTAAAACCAGCTCTTTTTTCCATATATTATTTTTCATTTTGTTTTTTCCTCCCAAAATTATAAATCGCAATATAATAATGAGATTTAAATGTTTTCCAAAAAATTATATTGCAACATTTTTCACACTTGATCTGTTAGAATCTCGCATGAAATATAACGCTAGAGATTAAATTTACAATATAATCTGATATTAAGAAACCCTCACTAATAACACACTTTGCAATCCACTCTCTCCCAATGGTTGTATTATCAGAACCACAAATCTCAGATATGGCAGTATTCCATAAATGCCCAGTGTGCGGGGAGTTTGCCTTTGTCCAGCCGGAGCTGGGAGACAAAGAAAACAAGGTTTTCAAGTGCGAGAACAATCACCAGTTCAAAATGAAAATTAGCCAAGAACCAAAAATCGAGGATAAAGAGGTTTGGGGCCATATGCCAGAATGGGCAAAAACGCTGAATGATCTCACAAAACTAGGTAAATAATGGTTTAAAATGCTTAGATATTTAAAGTTAAGTTTTTAACTATTATCAGGTAACAACTATGGGATATGACTAAGAGACAATGACCGCACAGTGATCACTCAAAACATATGGAAGAACTGCCATTTTTGAACCTGAGGTGAGATAATGGACGGTCGTTGTAGAGATCCTATTTTCAAACATAAGGAAGTTTTATCGCCTGATTATCTACCTGACCGTATGCCAAACAGGATGAATGAGATAAAGGCGATAAGCCAGATTATTTATGAGTCATTGGAGGGAAAAGCAACCCACATTCTAATCAGTGGTCCGCCTGGCACTGGAAAGACAGCCTCGATTAAGTTCATTTTCAAGAGCTTGAAAGAAGACACGGATGCGTTGGCCTGCTATGTAAACTGCTTCAACAAGAACACGAGAATGGGGGCACTGTACTCAATGTTCCTTGATTTCTTCAAAGAGAAGAGGCCAACAAGGAAGATGCCATCCAGAAGGGGCATAGCATATGACGAACTCCTGGATTCTTTCCATCAGGAGATAGAAAAGAGCAAAACGAAGGTCGTTGTATGCCTGGATGAAGTTGACCAGCTAAAGGAGAGAAAGCTCATATATGACCTCACGAGAGCAAGGTGGGACCACGGCCGCATCCAGATAATAGCCATTTCAAACAATCCCTTCATCTTCAAGGACCTTGACCCAAGAACAAAGAGCAGGCTTTATCCGTTAAGGGAGATTTCTTTCAATCCCTATACAAAAGAGGAAATGAAAGAAATAGTCGAAGCAAGAGTTGAAGCAGCATTTCAGGAAGATGTTGTGGAAAAGGAGGCAATAGATTTCCTGGCAGAGTTTACAGCCCAGAAAAAAGGCGATGTAAGGGTGGCAAGGGAGACCTTGTTGAGGGCTGGAGACCTGGCCAGAAAGTCAGGTGACTCCAAAGTGGGAGTGAAGCACATCAGGGAAAGACTTAACAGGACCAGACACACAAAGGCAATAAGCGTAATCAATGAACTTACAAAAATGGAGAGGTTCATCTTGAGATTGATACCGGAAAAGGGGACATATTATCCACAGTTGTACCGGTTTTACAAGTCAACAGACGGCCAGCTCGGCGACAGGATGTTTAGAAACCATATAGAACGATTCTCCAAGTTTAATCTGATAAACATGGAAAGAAAGGGAGTTGGCGGCAGTTACTTCATCACACTGAACACGCCGAAGGATGTTTTGTTTGAGGTATCTTGAATTTCATATAACGTTTGGCGGGTGCGTTAACCCAGAAGTGAGCAACAGCGAACGGAGAGTTGTTAATACGCCCTTCTAAATCAGTGATTTTATTTTTTCCTTGTTTATTAATTGCACACCGTCTCGTCCTAAATATCTTGCTACGCCTAAATATTCTAATAATCTGATTGTTACTGCATAACCACAAGGCCCTGCTGATAATGTGGTTGGACAATATTTCTTGAAATCTAATCTTTTGATTTTTTCGCTGTCAATATTATTTCTTAAAAGATTTACAATTTCCATAACAACCACACGCTTTTGATTCTTTTTAGATTTATTTTTGGAATAAAACCAGTAATAAAGACATTCATTTCCATAAGTATCGTTTCTCCAAGAGTCAAAATTATATGGATCTCCCCTTTCCAGCTTTTCAAATGTCCTATATTTTGATGGTATAATGGCTTTCAACTCAGCATTCAACATAATTACTCCCTCCATCATATTTCTTTCTGATGATAATGCAAAGGGACGTATTAACAATTTCGTGTAACGTATCGAGCGTATCTGAAGTTCCCCGAAGGGGAATTTGGGCGAAGGCTATAGCCGAAGCCAGATACGCTCTGTTAGGCGATACTGCGAACGTCATTTTATCTTATTCCACACTTGGTCGTATTTCCTTGGATCTCTATTGAAATCGATTTCTATGTCAAGTTCGGGTAAATTCTTATCTTTGATATATTTTGTATAATCTTCAAAATTCTTGTAACGAAGGAGGAGACATGGATTTGTTTCTGGATGTTTAGCCACCTTTTTCCTTGATTTTTCAACAACGCCTGATAATTCTTCTTTTTTAAAAATGAACATCTCTTTGACAACACTTTCATCATAGGCATCAAAAGTCACAAATACACAATAGTCGAATTTATTCCCCGATATCTGATTTCCATTACCAAAAGAAGCATTTGTCCTGCCATCATCATTGTATTTACCGGATTTTACTTCAACCCTCTTTCGTTTGTCAACTAAATAGATATCAGCATTTTTGTTATCCCTTTCATTAGAAAGTTGTACTTTATGGCCCTTTTTAGCAAGCTTGTAAGCAACTAAATACTCTGCATATCTCGATCTGAGTTTGCTATCCACTATTTCTGCTCGGGTTAATTCTTTGAGCGCATCTTTCAGGGAATCTCTAATTCTTTTTAGTGCGTCAACTTCCATGTCATTTCCCCCAAGTGAGCTTTTCGCCTAACGTTCCGAGCCTATCTGAAGTCCACCGAAGATGGATTTGGGCGAAGTGCCAAGAGCACGAAGCCAGATATGCATCTGTTATACGCTCCCGATAGGGACGAGCGACCGAAGGGAGCGAAGAGTTCCGCCCCGAAGCCATTAATTAAGTTATCGTAATTATAGTTAAGGACATAATGTTTTTATCAATTTTTTAATGTCCTTGACAGATAAAACACAACGAAATGAATTGTTAAAATTGTTTCATCTGACACTATAATCATCTTTAGACCCTTTAACAAAGGGATTACGATCAAAATCTGGATCAATGGATTCCAAAATAATTTCAAATTCTATAGCGGAGGATTTTAACTTAGAGAATAATGATAAAACTTCTTCCATTTTTAAATCAAAATTGGTAGATATTGTGCCATCTGGGAGTTTAACTTCTTCAACAACATCATAAGTTAAGGTTATAGAGACCTTCTGGTCGTTTATCTTATAGGCGGTCATTAACGGTGCGTAAGGACTTTGTTGGCCGCTATAAGGAGCTAAAGGGCGTCCCCACTCTTGCACAGTGTCACAGTATATCAAAAGAAAACTGAGAGAATCCTTTTCAAAGATTATCTTAGGAATAATCTCTTCGTCCCATACATCTGAATCATGCAACGCAATCGCGACTGCAGAAGGTAACACTTGAGAGAAAAAAAGATCTGATGAATATTTTTCACTGCTAGGGCCTAGAGAAATTGGATATTTATCCAATAAAATAAGAGATGAAAAGATCCCATGATTTCTCCCCAAGAATTTTTCCATGCACAATCTATCTATATCTTCTTTCTTTAATACGGGCCGAATCCCCTTATAGAGTTTGAATAAGAAGTTTGATAATGTATTCAAATGAAACAAATAATCTCTCTCAAGTAGTACTGGTGACATATTGATGTGTACAGGAGTAGAGCTTATATTTAGAAAATCTAGAAAGAAAGTTTTTAACCAAACCTCAAAACTTTGTACGGGATAACTAACATCATGACACGTTGATGCTAACAGCCAGCTTTTCTCGATATCAATTAAATCTTCTGTAACCCCGTCGATTCGTGACAAGTTTGTTTTTATATTCGGACCATATTGGTTTATTATTGGTAAACCAGTCAAAAAAACCAAATATTGATGAATGAAGTGATCGCGATAGTGCAAACCTTCAAACAATATTGGCTCGAATTTTTGATATATCTCAAAAATTTCAAAGCACTCGGTTAATCCATATTTTTCTCTCCATAGTTTCTTTAAGGAATCAAACATTCCTTCAATATCATCGTCTACCTCTGGAATAAAAACTTTATCTATATAAGATATATTTTTAATGTGGGATATTTCTTGTAATAATGGTTTGGGAAATGTTGAGTATATACCCAGTTTGTCTCTTTTCCCAATAGCATCTACAATTCTAATACTGCTTTTCCCCGTTGTTATCACCGGTACCTTGGGTCAAAGATCTTGGACACTATGTTTATTGTTTCATTGGGAGGTATTTTTGCCATTTTTTCAAAGTTAGCATAAAGTTGCTCTATAATCTCTTTTTTCCGTTCATTTTTAATGTCATCGAAAATTATTTCCGGCGGTTCCCAATTTTTTCCAAGTGTATCCTTAAGTGGTTTTAACATATAGTAATAACACTCGACAAATTTATTCATTATCTGGAGTCGAGACAAATTGCGTACCTGTTCTGACCCCCTCCTAGAAACTTCAGTTGTAGACTCATAGATTTCTTTTATATCGTTATAAGTAAGCGTAGGTTTTTGATTGGCAAGTATTGTGAAGCCTTCTAAATTATGGATTGTGGGTTGTTTTGACCTTAATCTTCCAAAGAAATCGAATGTTATGTCGGGAATTGTACTGTATATTTCAAATATTAGTATACTTTGATAAGGCATATCTTTCGTAAATGCCCAGAATTCTGGCTGAAGGTCATAATATTCTTTTACAAGAGCGATTCTCCCATCTGGAAGTGAATATGGGCCATGAAATTCTTTGCAAACTTCGTGAATACTGAAATCTAATAGTTCTGAGTACAGCCAAAGTGTGCCTTCTAATCTTGATATAAGCAGTTTATATTTTTCAAATGATTCATCAGCGGTATCTATTATCTGGTTATTAGATAAGAACTCATGCACTTCATTTTGTGACCATATAGTGTTTTTTCCATCTTGGTTAAATGGATTTTTTCTATAATAAGAGAGCAAATCCACAATTGTCGATGCAAGTTCTATCAATTCTTTTTTGAATTTCTCATCAACGTTTACTACATGTCCGAAAGGCCAAAGCGTCTGAGCAATTCTAGAGGGATTCTTTAGCATCTTTGCTATGCCCTCCAGATCATGTCCTTTTTGTTGTAACTGAGCAATGTCAGTATATAAACTATCTAAAAAGTTATTCCCCAAATAAAATTCGCATTCTGCAGGAGTAGAATGTGGTGCAGGCCAAATAAAAAATGGTGGTTCTCCCATTAGAGATTGTGCAACAGATAGAAATAAGTTATCTAGTGTTTTATTTTCCATAGACATATCCTTTTGTTCCATCTACAATCACCTCCATGTTGTCTTTTATTTTTTTGGTCGCTTCTTCGGTACCTGTAACACTAGGTATGCCAAATTCTCTCGCTATTATTGCTGCATGGCACATGATTCCACCTTTATCTGTAACTATGGCCGAGGATTTTAAAATTGCAGGAATAAAAAGTGGTGTAGTAAAAGGCACTATTAGTATACTCCCATCAACCATATCGTCTTGCTCCTTTGCATCTAAAATTACGATTGCTCGCCCTTCTGCCCTGCCCGCACTTGCAGGCACACCTTCTAAAATAATTTTGTTGTTTTTTTCACCCATCATTCATCGCCTCCTTATTTTATATCGATTATTTTGTCTAGCTCTTCTAGGTTGTTTATAACGGTATTAAACAGCTTTGAGTAGCTGTCCTTGTTTGCATCCGATTCGCTTTCAAATTTTTCAAAAACCACACTGCCATTCACTTTTTTATAATACGTTGTTTGAAGATCTCTCACACTGTAAAACCCTCTAGTCGAACCGATTATAAATAAGTCACTATTCCACGTTTTAAAATGCACAGCCCTCTCAAGACCATCATCAATATATACCATAGGTCTCTCTGTTTTATTATATGCTTCATACAAAATCTTTTCAACAAATTTCCCGTCATCTTTTCGTATTTCATCACTCTGAGGATTGAATACTCTTATATCACGTTCTATTTGACCTTCAAATCCTCTTTTTTTAATCTCTCTTAGAACATTCGCAACATTTTGGTTAGTCAATCTAGTACAAATAGCGATATCAATGCCCGCTTTCAGTAACTTATTAAAAACAAATGGCACTTCTGAGTAAATTCTTACGGAACCGACAGGGTATTCTGGTATTCCATCCCATGCTCTAAAATAAAGCGCTATATCAGGGGAACGCACCTTATATTTTCTCCACAAACTATCAAAACCTCCTGTCGAATATGCATTCAATATTTCAATCAAGCCAATCCCATATTTTTCGCTTAGCGTTGCTTCTTCCATCGCTACTTTTGCTTTCCATGGAACCTTTCCTCTCGCATCACCAAGTACGCCACATACATCAAACAAAACCGTTTTTACTTTCATATTATTCCTCCAGTTATTGGTCTTGATTGGAGTATCCATAATTTGTTTTTTAGGATACACCATTCTATATCTTGAGGGTTATTAAAGATTTTCTCAATTTTTAGGCAAATTTGAGCAATTTCTGTTATTTTCTCGTCAGATAAAGCCTGCTTATTGGCAAGCTCTTTTTTGACTTCTACGACCTCAATCCCCCCCTTTTTAACACGGCTCATTTTGCTCTTTCTCCCGATTTTTTTTCCTAATATCTCCAGCATTTCTCTATTAACGATATAGTCATCAGGCTCTACCCTGCCACTCACGACCGTATCACCAATTCCATAAGAAGCTTCCAATAATAAACTTTTTTCATCTGTTGGATGGACAGTAAAAGTTATACCAGAGATTTCTGCAGGTATCATTTCTTGAACGATTACAGCCACACCCTCTAAATGTGGTACTTCTTTTTTTATTCTATAAACTATTGCTCTCTCATTAAATAAAGATGCCCAACATTTCTTCACACCTTTAAAGACTAAATCTGAAGTCGTCTTCACATTTAGGTACGTATCATGTAATCCTGCAAAGGATGCTTTTAAACTATCCTCACTTACTGCTGACGACCTTATAGAAACATATTGAACATTCAACTTGTTTAGATTCCCCTTTATTTCAGAAGCAATTTCTTCTGGTGTTTTTCCGCTTAGGATTAGTTTCCTAATTTCTTTGCCCTTCTCTTGAAAATTGTTCTTATTAATTTCAGATGCCAATTTTTCTATCTTTTTCATTAGATTATTATCTCTTAGAAATTTAAAAAATGCTTCAGATATAATAACAAATCCATGAGGAACATTAAATTGATTATTGATAAGCACAGCTAATGAATATCCTTTACCCCCAAGATCGGAAACGCTTGGCTCCTTTATCTCTGAGAGGACTTTTACCATACTCATGCTAGCCACCTTTCATTATAGAATTACGCTTTAAGTCTATTAATCTTTTTCTCATTCTTAGGCTTCGGGGCGGAATTGCGTATAACGGCTGGCAGGTATGCGATGTTTCCGATTCAATCTTTCGCCTGTTCAAGGAAATTTGGGTGGAGCGACCAAAGGGAGCTGAACCGCATACCCGCCTGTTATACGCTTCCGATAGGGACGAGGGAGCGTCAGCGACCGAAGAGTCGTGAGCAAAAGGCATAATAATTATCTCCCAAAAAAATAATGCCAACAAGAATTTATTGAACGAGGCGGAACCGGAATATAATGCATACTCGATGAATAAAAAGTCTCAACTTCCCGAAACCAGAGTTCAATGAGAACCAGACGGACTGTACAGTCAATAAAACCGAAATCTTTAGATTAACGAATGGGATACCGTGTATATTTAAGACGGATTGGGGAGACATATGGTTAAAAATATTGATGCAGTGAAAAATATTGATGCTAGGCAACTAGACAGTGTTATCAACAAACCTGTAGTTAATGTTACCATTACTTCTCCACCATATTTTGACATGAAAGATTACGGAGTTAAAAATCAGATAGGTTATGGTCAAAAATATGATAAGTACCTCGAAGATATTGGCACTATATTCGGTAAGATACATAAAATTACCAAAGAAAACGGCTCACTTTGGGTGATTCTTGATACCTTTAGAAAGAATGGAGAAATTGTGCCATTGCCATTTGATGTAGCAAATAAAATTCGGGAACATGGTTGGATATTTCAAGATATTATTATTTGGAATAAAATTAAAACTGTTCCTTGGTCTAAGAAAGGACAATCCCGCAATATCTTTGAGTATATATTATTCTTCGTTAAAAGTAAGAATTACAAATATTACATTGATAGGATTAAGGACTATGAAACCCTAAAACAATGGTGGGTAAAGTATCCTGAAAGATACAATCCAAAGGGCAAAACACCCGAAGAAATATGGAATTTTACAATCCCAACACAGGGTGCCTGGGGAAATGGGTATATCAGACATTTCTGCCCCTTGCCCACTGAGATGATCGAGAATATCTTGAAATTAACAACGGATGAGGGGAATGTTGTGTTGGATCCTTTCGCAGGGTCTGGTTCGGTGCTAATTCAAGCAGCGTATATGAAAAGAAAATTCATAGGATTCGAATTGAATACTGATTATACCGATATGTTTAATAAGTATTATCAGAAGACAATTGATGTGGGTCTGGCGGAGTATGAAGCATCAAAAAGGAACAGATACCGTCAAGATGCGTTTAGTGACCTTATCCTTGACCTACGTGCGTTGAAGTATGCAAAAGTCCTGCGCAGAAAGCTGGTTAAAGAAGGCTGGGGGAGCATCAAGCATATTTATGTGGAATTGCAGAAGGAGAAACCCGGTGAGAAGTTTAAACTAATCAAAGTTAGTTATACTTTGTTATTAGAAAACGAAAAAAATAGAAAGCAGTTAGAGAAGGAAGTTTTAGATCTGATATCTAGTCCACCTTTGTCCAAATTTGGCATACAACCTGAATTTGAGTATTATACCGATCAAAAAAAATTTTTGGACAAAGTAGCAAGAGAGAACAGCTATTATTATGGGATAATCAACACCCACAAATACAAGAGTAGGGTTAATGCAAAGTCAGATTTGAATAGACCAGGGATTATTAGTCCGATAAAGATCGATATTGACGAAAAAAGACTTATGGAGTGAACATTGCTGAATACGAGAACGTATAATGCTTTATTGAGAAGAAGCATTAAAAAATCGAATGCCAGAAAGTTGGCAGATACGGATTTGACTCTTGGGGAATTATTGAAATTCTCAGAAAAGCAATTAGAGAAATACTTACCCGCCAATGAAGTAAGAACAGTGTACTATTATTTACGAGGAACTCTGCCCCCTGATGTTTTGGAACGTAGAGAATATCGGAAGACAATAAGACAAGTTTTCCGGAATTCAGGGTTCGCCAAAGTCAACTCAGTCAGTGATAAGGAATTCACCTTCAAAGAGAGGCCAGGAGACATTGACGATGTTTATGTTTATGAGAATGTTATTATCTTATTGGAATACACTTGTGCTGCGTCATCTAATCTCTCAGATCATGTATTAAAGAAAAAAGTTCTATTTGACTATATTCATAACAATAAGGTGGACTTTATTGAGTTCTTCAAAGATAAATTCCCGTCATTCAAAGAGGCGCTGGATGAAAAATATCAATCATCACAATTTGAATTACGGATATTGTATTGTTCAAAAAACAACGTATCTCATGAGCACAAAGCACATCTCCCTAATGTGATTTTTTTTGATTTCTCAATCTTACAATATTTCTTGTCTATTTCGAGTATCATAAAATCATCATCTCGGTTTGAGTTATTCAATTATTTGGGAATTGAATACAGCCATATCGGGAAAAGAATGCTAAAGGGCTCAATGGGCGGTACTGATGACTTTCAGGGGCACATATTGCCTGAAGAACACAGTAGCTTTAAGACAGGATACAAATTAGTTACATTCTATATTGACGCGGGCTCTTTAATTACTCGGGCTTATGTTTTAAGAAAAGAAGGATGGAATAATTATGATGGTTTGTATCAGAGAATGATCATCAAAAGCAAAATCGAGAAGATGAGAGAATATTTACATGAGGAAAAAAGGGTATTTATAAACAACATTATCGTGACTTTACCAACTAATAAGATTGCCCTCAGAGACAGAGAGGGAAAGGTAATCAAACTAAAGGATTTACATCAAAAAATGCCTGTGACGATTCAAATACAAGAGGGGTTCAATCTAATTGGCCTAGTGGATGGCCAGCATAGGGTGTATGCATATCATGAAGGTGAAGATAAGTACTCCACAAAGATATCAAGCTTACGTGCAAAACAAAATCTTCTGGCTACAGGCATAATATATCCGTCCAATACCTTAGAAGAAGAAAGGTTGAAATTTGAAGCCCAATTATTTCTTGAGATCAATGCTAACCAAGCAAGTGCTAAGTCTGATTTGAAGAATTCAATAAGGTTGTTACTTGATCCGTTTGCAACAATTTCTATTGCTACTGCAACAGGTTATTTGTTGAGTATACAAGGACCGTTAGTCTCTCATCTTAAACAGAATTTCTATGAAAAAAAGAAATTACCAACGACTTCTATTGTTCAATATGGGTTGAAGCCCATAGTGAAACTAGGCGGAAATGATAGCTTATTTTTGGTATGGAATAATCCTCGGAAAGAAGAATTAAAAGATGGAAAGGATAACGATCTACTAAAGGAATATCGTGAGTTTTGTGCAAGTGAAATTAATAAATTACTCATTGGATACAAGAAGAACATTCCAAAAGAATTATGGACAACCGATCAAAAGAAAAGCAAATTCATAACGGTGACTTCAGTTAATGGGCTAGTAAATTGCCTTAGGTTACTAATTGAAAATAGGAAAACGGGGGAAATTGAGTACTATGAAGAGAGATTGAGAGATATCGCAAAGTTCGATTTTAAGGCTTGGAAATCAAGCCAATACAGGAAATTGGGCCAGTGTTTGTACAACGAATTTTTTAAATAACATCGACCTTCGTGTCTGTGTTACATGTTATCATGTTTTAAAATCCTTTTGCTCACGGTTGCGTATAACTCCTTATATCCGAAATTAGTTCGCATATCATTCCAATTTGAATGTATATCCGAACTCACCATATTATTTTAACCCCAGTTTCCAAAATATTTAAACCAAAATCCACTGTGCTAGGAAAGGAACCGATGCCAGACCAACAACTATGTAAATCCACATAAGCAAATCGATTGTTTTCTGGTTCATATAGACTTTTCGATGATGGTATTTAAAAATTTAATTTTTGTCGTACTTTTTGCAATTTCCTCTCTGTTACTTGCTTTTTGTCTAACAAAATAATGACTTACTGGTGATTTTCTTGGAGACGGAGTTTATGCTTGAATGTGAATGCGGGGCAAAGTATAAGTTTCAGGGAAGCAGGAAAAACCTGGATGAATATCTGGCCTCTCAGACCTGGATGTGCGAACTAGGAAGGCATGCAGAGCTTGGGAAGAAGGGAGATTATCTCACGATTGTTGAGGAAAGGGACGAGCTAAGCGAAAGCCCTGAGCTTGAATCTAAAAAGAAGGATGAATACACGGTGCCGGAACTGCAAAAAAAGTTTGGCACAACCCTAGAACACATGGGATTCGGCATGTTCAAAGATACGGAAGGGAATGTCTGGGACTTCAGGCTCGGAAAAGACAGTGATAGATATTACTCAAAGGTTGGATGATTCAGCTAAGCCTGAACTCACAAAATTTCCTCAACGAGCAGTTTATGCATCTGTTCGGCTGGCTGTGATTTCTTTCCACTTTGCCGCTCCTGATTTCGTTTCTGATTGTTTCCAGAATTCCTTTAATTCTGTTTCTGATACCATCGTCAAAAGGTATCTTGAATTGGCCATTGTTGTAGGCAAGCAAACCAAAAGGAACCTTCTTTCCTGAATCCTCAAGCAGCAGGCAGTAGGAGGCCAACTGCATGATGTGGCTATCATAAGGCCAACCTGCATTGGTGTCTTTCACTTCAACAGGTATGTAGCTGCCATCTCTCTTCACGATGTAGTCCGGCTTCCCCGCCAGATTGAACCTTCTGGAATACAGTGCCTTGGCTGGTTTGTCCAGGTCAGTATATGTTATCTTCCCTTCAGGAATCCTGTATTTGGTCTTAATCTCCTTGGCTTTGCCTGAGGATAACGCCGAGTAAATCAGGAGGAATAATGCAAAGACAAATATCGCTGCAATGATTATCTCTATCATAGGAAAAACCAAGCCAGTAAAATAAAGACGATTACCAACAGACCTAACCCCAAATAAAGAGTTTTTCTGGAAATTTTTTCATATCCGAGAGCCGAAGTGATTTTATTTCCCAAATCAGCATGTGCCTTCAGGCCCTTATCCAAAGCTTTAGAGCTGGGCTTGTATCCGCATCGCCGGAGATACCATCCAACGGAGCAGTATTCATGCTGCCCGATTTCTGAGGATTTAACGGTCGTACTCTTGTCAAATCCCATAACTCAACTTCCCTCTTTAATTCCTAAAAGGATTTTTAATTCTTGCATGTCTCCATCTGACAAGGGCGTTTTGTATAGTTCATTAACTAACCACAGACCACTCTCACGGATTTTTTGTTTCGGAGAAGATAAACCCAACCAATTTTTTGAAGGAAAACATTCTTCGCACAATGACACGGTGGAAATGATTTTTGATTCTAGTCCAAGTCTTTTTTCCTTATCATCTACCTGAAAAACAACAAAACTAAAGTTGTTTTGGATATATTCTGAAACTCCCTTTTCAATTTCATTTTGTTTGTCAAAGTCAATCAAGGCAGCGTATTTTTCCTTAGCTTTTCTGGAGGTAAGGTCTAATTCCCATTGCTTGAGGAAAGGATCGTTCTCTTTGTTTAATAAGCATCTGCCGATATTTTTTCTGAAAATGCTCCTGTCTTTATTTTCTTTGATAAAATGTTGCTTTAGACGGGATACCAATTGATTATATCCTGTATGGGTGCCAATACGAACTATTCTGTTTGTACCGTGGGCAGATTCCCCCTTTTCAAAGAGAACATAAATCCCATTGAGAGGTATATCCTCATCATTGAAAGGGAATGTCAATTTCTTCATACTATTAAACCACTGATGGAGTATTTTGCATTTTTCACCCATTCGAAGTCTTCTCCTTAAGATATTTCAACTGCTTACCAATTCTTAGACCCTTTAACGGCACTTTATAGTTAGTGATGTGTGGTATCAAATATTTACGATATTTTTCTCCTGCAAGAAAAATAAACTCATCTCTTTGAAGATTTATCTCTTCTTTCAATTGACTAATAACATTTCTCGCCCATTCTTTAATCTCGTTTGAACGCATAGTGTTAAGTGTCGTGTTATATGGTTCAATTTTCTTCTCTAAATCCAATAATCCATGTTCTGCAGATAGAATAAAAATCTTGTCTGGATTCAAAGACTCAGCATATTTGAGATTATATTTGAAAAGCGGGCTAATATACAAATCCTTCGCTTTTGCCTTATAGAGTAACTTTTTACTTACACATGAGATCAAAACAATTCTTGTCATAATTTATCTTACTCTGGTAGAAATAAAAGATTTATAATGTTACCGATTTGACTCCAACCCACCCGACTATGAACCTTTTTATTAAATTTGGGTAATTTTACCCAAAATGCCGGATGAATCGGTTTGGCCTGATGTTCCTTTGTTTTCATTGCTTTTAAATTTAGAGTATGTTTGCAATAATAAACAATGCAAATAGAAACACACATACAATACTAGATATTGTGTGCATATTTTCCCATTTCTTACCGATTAAGTTGGTTAAAATCCATACGAATGTAAAAGAAAATGTAGAAATTAGTAAAAGTATTAGGGTCCAACCAAAACCGGAAAGAAAAGTTGTTAACCAACTCCAAACTAGTGAAAGTAAAATTGGAATAGTTATAACAGCCAGAATTAGTATTACAAAGGTGGCTTTCCAACTTTTGATAAATGGATTTAGACCGTCACGCCCTCCAAATCTAAACTTCCATCCATTACCTGATTTTATAAGGACTAATGAAATTAATAATTCTACAGTTATGAACGATATAAGCAAGGCGTTAAGATTTACAAGAATATCCATCAATTGCATAGAGAAGTTATTACAAAGTAAACTTAAAAGTTTAACTATTATTTATAACGCTGTTATATCCCACACTTTGCAACCCACGCTCTCGCTCTCCTTTTACTGCAACTTCTGCAAAACTGAAGCATGACAGAAAAATGCATTTCATGCGAATTGTCTCTTGAAGACATAATCAAGGAATATGGCCAAAACGCAGCAGAAGACGGTTATCGTCTGGAAAAAGGATTCCTTTGCGAGCCATGTGCAGAATACGACCTGACCGAACCCCCGCTGACAGTCTATCATAATAGTGAGGATATACCCAAAAGGATTGGTCACTACATCTCAGACTACTGGCTGGAAGGGGAGGAAGCGCCATTCAGTTTTGAATGGGTACCAACTGACGCCTGGAGAGGTCATTACGAAACCAAGCACAACGACGGGCTGGTCAGCATTTTTGACGATTCTATACTTTCATACCACGAGAGCGAGCAGATGCTGAAAGCCTTGCATGACATAGCACTCAAGGCATTTGACCTGACGAACGTGGACTATTACCGAGTTTTCTCTCGCACATCCAACGTTTTCTGCACGAACATGGACATATACATCGAGAAAGCTAAAGAAAAACTGGGCAACGAGATAATTGAAACAGCAAAGAAATATGTGAACTACGACAATCCGACTTTCTCAACAGGAATTCTGTTCCCGAGGTCTGAACCAGCCCCCTTTGAACTGGGAAACACAAGAGCTGTTAAAGAAACAGAAGCAAGTCAAGAAGTAAAGCAGTTGGTTCTGGAAATCGGCAAAGAAATTATATCTCAATGATTGAAAAACGAATCTATTTAGAAAGATACTAATATTTCGGTAATATTCAAAATTTTGAAGATTTCTATGAAAACAGGTTATGGCTATATGGAGGAAGGTTCTTCAAAATTTGTTGTTATTGCGCCTCATGCCGCTGGAAATGATAAAAATACAGGTAAGATCGCTGAGATAATCGCACAGAGGCTAAATGCTTTCCTAGTGATAAATATACGGTTCAGGAAGAAGGCAAAAGTTAAAAAAAATGAAGAAAATTTTAATAAACTCTCTTGGGACGGAAACCAATATAATTGGACTGGTAAAAAGAAAGAAATGAAAGATTTTTTTGACGATATTATTTCTTTTTCTAAATCAGCCAGAGTTAAATCAAAGAATAATAAAGCAGTTATTATCTACATACATGGACTTAGCAACACCAGAGATATCGGCATAGACATAGGAGTGGGAATGAAAGAAGATGAAAAAGGTGAACTAAGAGGGGCGACTGGAAGCAACCGTCATCCAGATGCTTGTAAAAATAAAGGAAAAAAGCGGGTCGAAAAAGAAACAATTATTAAACTAAGAAAAAAGCTTAATCAGATTCTCAAAAAAAGGAATTTAAGGGTTACAATTGGGGCTGAGAAAGCAGCATGGAGCCGGCAGAATGCTGTCCAGTTCCATGCAAATACACCCAATGACTCAATGCAATTTGAAATAGTATATTCCTTAAGGAATAATGACCAGAATATTGAGTTTATATCGAATATTTTAGCAGAAGCTCTCAAAGAAGTATATCCCGCAGACTAAAATCTAACAACGTCATACCAAATTAAACTCATCTTATCTATGGTATACTGTTTGAAACCCGCTCTCTGTAAACTGCTATCTCCTTACCAATCCAAAAACCCTCTATGTCTCTGGTAAAAAAATGCCCGATATGCAACTCTGATGCAATGCTTCAGGATGCAAAGCCTGTTCCATCGGAAGGAGCATACTCCCGCATCTATCGTTGTGAGAAAGGCCACGTCTACAGGGTGAAGACATATTTCAAGGGAATAAAGAGGACTGTCACGGAAGTCCTGGAGGGTGAGGAAGATGGATCCGTTCAAAACGGTGAGTAAGATAAGTATCCCAACAATCATTTTTGGAGTATTGGTTATGTTACTGGGATGGTTAATAACAGCAACCAGCAACCCTATTTTCCAGCTCCAGCTAGGCGAAGCTGCACTTGTGTTTCTGTCCCTGTTCTTCTATTCGCTGACCATGGATAAGATAGAAGAAATCGAGGAGAAAATAAAGATTGTCTCCGCAGGAAGGAAAAAACCGGCCAAGCTGGTGCCATAGGTGGTTTTTTGTACAAAGTTGTCAGCATCCATTTCACAAATGACTGCAACTTCAACTGCCCGTTCTGCTACCGAGAGAAAGGAACGGAGCTGATGGATAAGGAGCTTTTTCTGGACCTACCCCGGCATCTCAAAGACGTCACGGACCAAGTAGCCCTCGGCGGGGGAGAACCAACCCTTTACCCCAGTCTTGTGGAACAGTTTTCCCAGGAATGCAAGGACTATGACCTCACCTGCAACCTTACAACAAACGGCTTCATTTTCAGGGAATGGAACGAAGAGGAAACGGAACGGTTCTGCAAAGACCTGACCATGGTGTCGGTTTCGCTGGACGAGGCAAAGTATGAACACTGGAATGATGGAAATGAATATTTAAGCACGTGCAAAAAACTACAGAAGCACACACTTGTTGGATGCAACCTTCTAACAGATCAGGATTTGTTTTTGAACGGGCATCTCATCAAAATGACCGACCGCCTCTTTGAAAAGGGGCTGGACAGAGTTTTCTCCCTTTACCCGAAAAACTTCACTGGCCCGGACATCCTGCCCCATAAAAACTATTACCTTTATCTGAGCACCAGGTATCCTGATTTTTACGTGGACGACCTGACCTACAAGATTCTTGACGAGGAGAAATACAAAGACTGGTCCAAGCCGTGCCATTACGGAAAGGACATCGTCAGCATCAACGAGAAGGGGCAGGTATCAGGCTGCAGTTTCTGTGATGATTACAAACTCAAACTGGAAAAACCCAGGGACATCCTCAAAATTGAAGATGTTGATTTCGAGGACAGGTATAGCTGTCCATATATTGTGAGGTGATTTGATGGATTTGAACCCGAACTGCAGCGAGGCTGTCTTCCGCTTCCACACCGTGGAACCAGAGAAGATGAATTACATACTCCAGGCCATCGCTGACGAAATATCTGCAAACAACAATTTCTGGGGAAAGCAGACCGTGCCAAAATACAAAACAGCAAAGGAGTACGAGATACCATATGGAGGAAAACCAAGCTACTCCTGGAATTCTCTCTGGGACGAGGACGACGGCAAGTCATGGGAACAGAGGAGAGAGGAGGCACAGAAAAAGTCATACCCTGAGGAATCAATCCTTTATGCATGCGCCGGGCTGGGGGACAACGAGGCCATCATAAAAGTCAACGAGGAAGAAAAGTATTTCACCCTCAACATCGGGAACAATGACATAGAGCCTAACGAGACCAAGTGGATAGAAAAAATCAAGGAGCTAGGTATAAAAGTTGACGAAGCTGAATCAGACGAAAGCCTGCAAGCGATTGCTAGGGACTGCACCTGCGGTATCACTTACTTTATAGACAAAGTATAACAAAAAACTGAAGCTGGGTGATTTCATGAAAGGCAGGATAATCGGTGTCAACGGTGGAGGAACGCTTTACGGGATTTTGGTTAAAGAGGATGGCGGCGGCATCTTCAACATCCCGGTGGAGCACAGGTATTTCTCAAGAATTATAGAAGACAAAGGCAACATAGTAGGGAAAGAAATAGAATACGAAGACGACTGCATTCACTTCATCGAGGACTTCTGATGTATCATAACTGAACTTTAGCCTTAATTTGCTCTAGTTTGTTTTCAATACGAGCCTGAATCTCCGGGTCTTTCAATAAATCTTTCAGCAGTATTGTCATTGCATTATCCATCTCATTCCTTTTTTCTTCAACTTTCATCACCGTTTCCAGGTCAAGCGGGGCACCGCACCTGAGACAGAACTTGCCGGTTGGAGGATTCATCTTCTCGCAGCGGTGGCATTTCTTTGGTGAGAAATTTTCTTTTTTAATTTTATCCCCCTCCTTCAATCCATGAAGCTTTAGAATTGCCCCGTCAAGATCCCTCCCGGAAAGATGAACATAAGTCGAAGGCATGTCTGAGCCCTGGACCCAGCCGAAGTACTGGTTCATTTGTGCCTCAGTAAAAGAGCTTGCCAATTCGGTTGCCTGAGTGTGTCTGAAAAGGTGGGGATGAATTCTTTTTTTGATATTGGCACGTTTGGCAAGTTTTAGGAAAATTCTCCTTGCACTCTCATAGCAGATTATTTTATTTTTGTTCCTTGTACCTGTTGAGATCCATAAAGGTGATTCTGGCTTATCCCTAAAAGGATGGTTTTCAATCCAATTAGCCAGGTACGGAGCTGAGGAGACTATTCTGATTCTACGCATGCCTGTTTTTCCCTCCCCTACCTGTATTTTTGCACCATATTCATCAAAAACTATATGTTTTATACGCAGAGTGAGAACCTCGCCGATCCGAAAACCGCTTTCATAAGTTAGGGAAACCAAAGCCTTATCTCTTATGTGATCAGCTAAATCAATCATTTTTTCAAGTTCTTCTTTTGTTATGAGACCCTCTGGTTGTTTACGCTTAGTTTTACGACAAGATGTCTTTATCCATTTTACCTTTTCTGGATATTCCTCATCCCCGTTCAGCCATTTATAGAACCTTTTTAATATGGCTTTATATTGATTTTTGGTGAATTCAGTATAATCTCCCTGTTCGATTTTACGTGTAAGCTTTCTAATGTCCTCTTTTGAGGTTTCTGTAAAGGAAATATCGAGCCATTCACTGAACTGAGGTAAAACAATAAGATAGGTGCAAATTCTTGGTTTACTCAAACCGATTGATAAAGCATAGTCATAGAATTTCAGAATAATATCCTTATTTTTCTTCAAAATAGAGCTGTTTTCAACTTTTTTTAGTAAAGAATTCAGCCTTCGATTCATCCTATATATATCAAAATCTTTCATACATATCCTTAGGTTTTAAGGGAATATAATCAAAGGGAGACTCCAAATTGCAAACGTGGTTCCATGTTAGAAATTCCCTTTCAATTTTGTATTCCCTTTTTACTGCACAGACTTCATTGCAAAAGACAAGTCTGCCTGTGATTATTATTTTGTTTCTTTCAAATAAATAGTTAACTGTTCATAACAGTATTATTTTATTAAAAAGTGGAAGTATTTTTGCTGTATATAAAAAGTGAAAAATCGGATTATTGTTTTACACAAAATCTTTAAATCTAATAACCGTTGTCAATTTTATGGAAGGAAGAGTAAGAGTTACTATTTCACCAAATTCTTTAAAAAACGAATTCAAGAATTTATTTGTTGGCAATTGTGGAGATAAAGATAGAGACATGTCTATTTGTCCTAATTGTGAAGAATGTCCTTACTTTGAAGGACATGAAATAAGTTTCAATGAGATGGTGGAAGTATTTATCAAAACTTTTAGAAGGAAGATAAATGAAAAAATTTCAGATACTGAATATAGAGAGGTGATTAAACAGTTTTATCAGAATTATATGTCATCAAAAATTCTGCCTTAATACCTAACTTATAAATCTCTTGTCCATAGAACTTCGGTAATCTAAAATCCCCTTTTTACACAGAGAAGATTGCAAATAGCGAAATCCTTCTGTAACTAATATTTGGTTTCTTTAGAATAAATATTTAACGTTGGTATCAATGTTATTAGAAATGTAGGTGTGTTTAATGTCGTTCAAATAATTCGGTTAAATTTTGATGATGACTAATAAATAAGATAATAGACAATTAAAACAATAGATATAAATTGAAGAAGTTTTATCACAATTTATGGTGAATTGACTATGTCTGAGGAAATAAAAATTACCGACTCTGATGTTACAGTTAAAAATTTGTTATCAACGGAGGATTTTAATAAAGATACTACAGATAGAATTGAGAAATCTGATATCCTTATTGTCCCATTACTTGAATTTAGAGAGAAAAAAGAAAGGGTATTTTATCCTGAAACAGGTAATTTCATTAAATTTGCCAAAAAAGAATTAGATGAGATTACAATAGATTTATGTGAAAATAAAGGTCAAGAAAAAACACTTGATTTACACTATGATGAGATCTTGTTACCTATTATTTTTATTTCTATTGAATTTGTTAGGAATATCGGATTACCTATAATAACCTCTTTAATTTCTAATTATCTTTTTTATAGGTACTCTAAAAGGTCGGAGAAGGATAAATTAATAGTTCATGTTCAGATTATTATAAATGATAAGAAAAAACAAAAGAGCAAGAAATTAGATTATAAAGGTCCTATATCAGGACTAAATCAATTTGAAAAAATTGATATTAACAAAATCTTTGATGAGAAATGAGAGCAATTAAATACAATTTTTCTAAAATAGATATGAATAAATATTCTTTTGCCAAAGGAATTTTTAGATTAATTGGTTTCAGTTTCGAAGATATTAAAAATAAAAGATATGATCAATCAATAGGAACTTCTCAGAAGGGAAAAAAGATTTGCGAAAGACTTAAAGTTGAAGCAATAAAATACAATGATGAATATTTAGCGAATTTATCTTTTCTATTAAAAGTTTATTTTAATTTGTTAATTTCAATTTCGGAATTTTGGAAATTGTGTGAAAAAGCGGAATATCAGGATGCATGGCATCATTTACAAGATGCATTAAACAATATTAGGTCGATAAAGAGTTTTATTGATAATGAATCACAATTATCGATTGATAGAATCTATACTTATCTTTATAACATTGAAAAATTATATCCTTATGCCTATTTTCTCAGTATAGAGATGATTTGTAAAAAGAGAACTTGTTCTATTTGCAAAAAATCAGTTTTTGATCCGGATTGTACTCATATGGCCGGTGAGTTATATTGGGGCGAAATGGCTTTAGAAGTCGTCGGTGATATTGAATTTATTGGCACATCTTTAGTTGAGAATCCTATGGACAAAAGATGTGTTATTGTTATGAATTTAGAGAAAAATAAGTTGGAAGAGGGTCCTTTTAAAGCAGTCCATTGCTTAATTCAAAATTCTAAGGGTCCATTGAGAAATTTTGATTTAATTATTACAAAAAGAAAGTTGCCACGATCATTTTATAATAGTTGGTCTGAAGATTCATTTTGCCCGTGTGGGAGTAGGAAGAAATTTAAAGATTGCTGTTATGATAAAGAATTCATTTTTAATCCACATTATCAGCTTGTAATTAAAGAGCCAATCAAATTAACATTATGATATTAATCTATTAGAATGGTGTATTGTATCTGAAAAGATAGTTTGTGAGATAGAAAGATTATAAGTTTAACTTATTTTTCCATTGGCTTGTTCCACACCTACATTAACTAATATTTGGGTTCTTTAGAATAAATAGTTAACCTTGATACTAAGATTAAAATTATAAATCTATTGACAGAAGTTGATATAAGTGAAAAAAAAGAAAATCAGATAAAAATTCCCTGTGAAATTCAGATTAGAAGTATAGCAGAGGAGTTATGGGCTACTCTTTCACATAGAGATATATATAAGGATATAGAATTGCCTGAAAAATTACGACAAAAGATGTATGAGTTGAGTAATTTACTAGACGGTGCTGATTCCTTTGCAGAGATTTTAATGGAATTAGTTGAAGATGAAAAAGAAAAAGGAGAACTTCCAAGTGCGTTTGATGTTAGCAAAATATTATCGGAACTTATTTTAGATAGTAATTTTTTAAGAGCAGTAATTAAGGGATTTTTAACACAAACAGCAATCGAATCCTTAGAGCTGGAAGAAAAGGAAAAAAGAAAAAAAGGGAAAAGGAAAAACAAAAAGTAAAATGTTGCTTCTGCGAAAATTGCAAATAATTTTATAAGGAAACAAATATTATCTAAATCTACAGAGGAAGTTTTATATGGTAGAATATTTTGTAAAAAATTTAAAGATGCACATGTATCCAGTACCAAGCAGATGTACTGTTAGATATACAAAGGAAAAAAGATATAAATTTCCTCCAAAGGGATATGAAAAATGTGACAAGTGTTTCCGTCTATATAAATAATTTATTTGCTTCTGCATGGCTACTGCTAAAATATAGTCAAAAACACCACATCAATTATCATTATATCATGTTTGCTTAGTCTTTTTTTGATTTTCTAAATAATTATATCTTTAGCATCAAAGAAAATAGGCAGAGTCATACATTCCAACAAACAATCATGTAATTTTTTTATATCTGTTTCAATCTATGGACTATCGGTTAGTTATAGTAGAAATGATTATTGACAGATGCTCTAAGAATGTGTAGAACGAGTGTTTTGCCTGCCGTTTTGAGAATGCCCTAATGATGGACAAGGGCAGATAACACCTGCTAATAAGACCTCTGAAATACCTACTAAGGCCCCTGCTAACGTCCCTGTTAAACCCCCTCTAAATTAGCTACTAAATTAGCTAAATAATTTCTGTCATTTTAACTTTATTGACCGTGTTTTTGACTGTTTTTTGACAGTTTTTTGACAGCTTTTTGACTGTTTCTTGACAGCTTTTGACTGTACTGTCAAAAAAAGTGACACAATGACACTTTGACCAAAGAAAACTTAAAAATGTCTTAGCCTTATTGGTTGTCATGCTTGAAGATATTGAAATTGAAAAAATTATTCAAGATATTGATAGCGGTCTTACTGATTACACAATTGGAAAAAAATATAAACATTCCCATAACACGATCGCGGATATCCGAAAAGAACATGAAACTGCTGATGTCGGAGAAAGTCAGAAAGAATCAAAAAAACAAGAAGTGCATTTCGATAATCCAATAGACAAAATGAGGGCAATACCAAAAGCTATTGACGACTTTATTGAAACAGAGCGACTTAAAGCGGATGATAGGGTTAAATGGGGGAAACGTAAAGAAGAAATAAAAGAAATATTGAGAGTAGAAGTTGATGATAGGATAGCTGAGGAGCGAAAGGATGCTACTAAAATAAGCGATGAGCAATGGCAAGAGCATATTGAAGAGAATTTTGAAGAAAAAGGAGTAGTTGCATTTCTTAGAAGGGGTATTGAAAGGAGAGAAACTGCCATTGAATGTCTTACCAAGTCAATTGAAGAGGGAGATGAGTTTACAGCAAGTCTACGGGATAGAAATATAACTCTTATAAAAAAGATTGGAGAGAAAGATAATTTAAATACAAACTTAAATAATAAAAATGTATATCTCAATGATTTTAT
>JAUWBM010000091.1 GCA_030601705.1 Thermoplasmatota archaeon | reverse complement strand
GTATTCCTTCTCGGAGAAGAATTCCAAATTCATTCTCTTTTATTTTATTATGTTTCTTCCAGTTATACGCCCTCATATCTACATCCCATCCATATATCTGGAATGTATAAAATAGTATTTGAATTTTGAGACAGAGCCGTAAACAATTATTGAAGGAAAGATGTTTCTATCTAATTATTCAACCTTAACACATCCAGTATCTTCTGCAATATCGGAAACCTCTCCAACCACCGCAGGAACCACATATTGCCTGCTTGCTGGTTCTTTGGCATAGTGACTTCAAGTTCGCCCCATGGACCCCATAAATTCTCAGTATCTTTTGCTCTTGCCTGAATTTTATACTTTCCCCATTTGGTCCAACTGTGGTTAACTTTAATCTCAGTATCTGAAGGATAGGGGCCAATCCAACTTTCAACTGAGTTATCGCCCCAATCAATAAAATAATAGACATCATTATCTATTGGAGAGACTGTCTTAAATATGTACTCGTATTCTTCACCTGCTTTCCCTCTGTTTATACCATTTATAGTAGGTGATTCTGGTGCATTGGGATCTAGCTGGCCAATCGCATGAATATATCCCCAACTCGGAAGAGAACCACTGGAACCAAAAAACCAGGTTGGGACATATACGGTTCCATCACTACCAATTGACAGATCAGATAAAATATTCATACCATCATATGGTTTAATATCGCTGGTTAACCTGGTTTTCCATTTAAAAGTCCCATCAGAATTTAATGCACACAAATAGCCTTTATGTGAAAAATGATATTCGTTATAGGCGAAATGTATGATTCCATCAGCACCAATTACTGCACTGGTCTGATCATATGTTTGCACACCAACTTTATAAGTCCACAGAATCCTACCATCATCAGGGTCTAATGCATTAACATACTCACTTTGCCCTGAGATAATTAATGTTCCATCAGGTGAAATCGCAGGGATTGCAGCTCCTCCATTGTCTAATTTTGTCCGCCATTTCTCAGTACCATCAGGGTTTACTGCCTGCACATAAGTTGTAGCTGGAGCAAGATAAATAGTGCCATCTTCACCAATGACTGGACCTAAACGAAATCCTACATCTGTTTCAAATTTCCATTTGAAAGTCCCATTGGGATAAATGCAGTATAGATAATTATCATTATAGGTTGTGAAGTATATATTTCCCTCTTTATCTAGTGCAGGTGCTCGAATAATATCATTTACTATATATTCCCACTTTATAGACCCATTTGGATATAACGCATAAAGGTATCCATCATATGTACCCACATAAATAATATCATCTGGGCTTATAACAGGATAACCACAAAAATTCTTATCTCTATTTAGTATCCATTTTAGTGTTCCATTTGGATAGAATGCATGAAATCGATTCCCGGTACCAACATATATTGTTCCATTAGAATCAATTAATGGTTCATAACCATCAACTCCAATTAGATCATGTTTCCATTTATGAGTGCCATTTAAGTGAGCAGAATGTAATGCTACCATCGTAGGAACAAATAAGTTCCCAGATTTATCTATTACAGCTGTCGATATTGATGACCATTCGTAGAAATATTTCCATTTCTCATAACCAGGATTTTGACTTGTGTCATAGGGGCTTCTCCCTGTATGTTGCGCATCATGTTTATACATAGGCCAAGGTGAATCCATAGGACCAGATACTTCTGTAGATTCTGGTTCTGCTATTTCAGCATTCTTAACATCACTAACAACATCAGATTTGAATCCTATAACCATAGGACTGACTGCTGAGACAATGAACAGAAGTATAACAAGTATCGGGATGATGTGTTTGTTCACTTTGCTTAGTCCTCCCTGTAATACATATATCTATCAATGATGTGTTATATAAATGCTACCTCGCAGGGATAAACAAATATATCAGAAGTGCATTATTAATATTGGGGAAGAATGAAACGACTAATTGCTATAGGTGTAATCCTTCTGTTCATGGGGATGACTATATCTTCTTCTACTGGGTTATATCTGGAGAAACAATCTATAAAACCATTGTCTTCTGGTAATATCTTGTATGTCGGAGGGAGTGGACCAGGCAACTACACGAAGATTCAGCATGCAATAATCGATGCCAGTGATGGAGATACGGTGTTTGTCTATGATGATTCTTCTCCTTATTATGAGAATGTGGTAGTAGATAAATCTATAAATCTAATTGGTGAGAATAAGTACACGACCGTAATCGATGGTGGTATGGAGGATAACGTTGTTAGTGTTTTTGCAGATGGTGTAGTAATCAGTGGTTTTACTATGGAAAATAGTGCAACTCTTTATGGTATTTCTGGAATAAATATCGAGGGAAATTATTGTATTATTTCTAATAATGTCATAACACATGTTCAATGGGTAATCAATCTTTGTATTGGTACACATAACAATGTTATTAGTAATTGTACACTATTTGTCAGTGAGGGTCTACATAATAGGGAGATTGGTATAAGAGTTGATGGAAGTTTTAATAATCTGATTACTCGTTGTTATTTTAAAGAGTTTAGGGATGCTGTGTATCTTGAAGGAGAATATGGAGATTGTTCAAATAATGTAATATCCTTTTGTAAATTTGATAATAATAGTGAAGCAATATATTGTAATAGGGCACCAAGTACAAGAATAATTAATTGCACTTTTCAGGGCTATCCAGGTTTTAATCTTCTATGGATGAATTATGAATGCGATGGTTCTATTATTAAAAATTGCAAGATGAATAAATCGTATACAGGTATTGTCATAAAAGATGATATGAAGAACATTTGTATTGAAAACTGCGAAATAATAAATAGTGGTCTTAATGGTATTGAAGTTCATGGTTGGCAATATAATCTTCGTATATTGAACTGCACTGTTGAAAACACTATGTACCAAGATGGTTTAATCTTTCACTATCCTGTTGTTAATAGTAGAATTTCCAACTGCCAATTTCTAAATAATGATGAAAATGGAATTACCTTTCTCTATAAACCGTGGTTTGTCAGAGTTGAGAATTGTCATATAACTGGAAATATGTATGGAATTTCCATGTTTAAGCATAACTTTTTTAATTTATTTTATAAAAATACATTCGATAATCTTGAGGATAATTTTAAAACGAACGAACAAGGTTCTGACCTCTTGTTCATGGTGAATGTTTATAAAGAGAATTACTGGAGTGATTGGAATGGGACAGGGCCATATCATGTGTATGGCTTGATAAATTATGATTTTAATCCTGCATCAGAACCATATGAAATAGGAGTGTGAAATGAAGAAACTACTCGTGGTTGGAGTTATAGTTCTTTTCCTTGGACTTGCTATTGCACCATCTATTAATGCCAATGTAAGCAAAGCATCTGTAGATAGTGAACTGGTTGAGATTACCACTGAAATATGTGGTATCAATGGTGTTACGCCAAATACTGTATTGCTATCTAAAGAAGATGCTGAAGAAGTAGAGAAACTGTTTACTGATATCCAAAGAAAATTAGATGAAGTTGAAACAAGAGAAGAATCTGTTGATATATTTAATGAAGCAGTAGTTGAACTGGATAAGTATGGTTTACTTGGTGGTTTGAGTGTTGAACAGGCACAACGGTTGGTTACAGGGAGATATCAAAACCTGATAACTATAAATCTTCTGGAAAAAGCATATAAAAAACGATCCCTTAATTTTGCTGAAAATGAAAATGTTCTTTGTTTGATTGCAGGTATTACAAAAAATACATTTTTCATGAGCCTATGGGGAATTTTAGTAAACGGGATAATTGTGACGGTATTTGATTTACTAACATATCTTTTTGGTATATCTTTTGAATTAGCATTTATTTTCCTTCTTGTTGCTATTTTTATTACAGATCCAATTCAAAGAATTGAATTTTTAAATCCAGTTTGTATTGGACGAACTATCGAAACATATCTTAATGAAACTTGGGGAATTGTTACTACATATGGTCTTAATGGTCTGAAGGTATGGAATGGTAACCTAAAAGGAACATTTCAAAGATTGTTTTCGATTTATGGTTCCCAAACCGATGTTGCGATTGTTGGTTTTACTGGACTTAAATTTCAATTAATCTCATATTCAAGTGAAAAAATATTATCTCTATTTCTTGGTTTTGCTCCTTGGGTAAAAATCGAAGAACTGGATTAAGAAATAAGGAATTATCTATGGATAATCCATTGCTGGCTAAAACTTAAATAAGATGCCACTTATGAGATATATGGGGAAAGAGTATGAACAAGAAGATACTCATCGGCAGTATCATAGCAGTTGCAATACTTATTCTGGTGTCTTTTACAGGAGTAGTAGGGTATCAAACCACTAAATCATCTACTATTGCTAAAGCATCACCACTGTTCACCGTTAGAAGTAGTAGGGCGATAGATGAAGAAAGTGAGGATATTAGAGCTTACATTGAGATGAAATCTGATGAAGATTGTGGTTGTGATGATGACATTGGTTGGAGTTTTCCTATAACATGTTTGATTTTACTCATTTTATTTGAGTTTATTGTTTCTCATTCTCCATATCCTGTCCCCCTTATGTGTCATGTTATTATGTTTATTGCTCAAATATTTGGCTGCAAAGACTTTCCGTAGATGTAATTATATGGGGATAATAGAATGAGAAAGAAAATCTTAATCGGTAGTATCATAGCAGTTGCAATACTTGTTCTGGTGTCGTTTACAGGTGTAGTTGGGTATCAAACCACTAAATCATCTACTATTGCCAGAGCATCACCACTGTTCACCGTTAGAAGTAGCAGGGCGATAGATGAAGAAATTAATGATTTTACTTGTGATTATGTTGGGAAAGGAGAAGACATTACAATATCGCTTCCTACATATAATAGTAGAAACATACGATTGCAGAAAGTTATAGATGTTATCAGTAGAATGGATGATGAAACATTCGATAGATTTATTGCCTTGGTTATTTTTCGTTTAAATCAAGATGATAAAATTAAAGATGTTGATACTCAGGATATAATAAATGTACTTCACCGACTAAGGACTGATGAATTAAAGGATTATATTATTGGTGGTAACGAGAACGATTTTTATAATACTAATGATTATACCTTTGAAAACTGGTTTCCTGGATGCTTTTTATTAATGAATTTAATGGCTTGGCTCGCTATTTTTGTTGTCGTTATTTTTGCCATTTCGTTTCTCAGTACTTGTTATTGGACATGCGATAGTCCCCAATGTGACTGACATGTAATAATCCCACAACTGAATTACTATCGTTTATTTCAAATTCTTCTGGGCTAAAAACAAAATAGATAGTAAATAAAACTACTTCTAATAGGTATTGTCTCGGGTAATAAAAGCCAACTAAGGGTAACATAGCCACAAGCATTTAAATTCTCTAAACCACTCCTGTAGAATTGAGTCCTTAACCGAGACACGAGGACCCTAAATTGGTCTTATTTAGATAACTCTTCTCTAATCTTCTCAAGCCTAATTATAAATTCTTCTGCAGTTAATACTGTGTCCTTGATATCTGAATTACCCCTAGAATGTATAAGTTTTGCATCACCTGTTTTCAGAAGTGTAACCTTAGCATCTTCATTAGTTGAATAACAAGTTCTGAATAACCTATCCAGAAGTTGTTGATATTCTTTTGAATTCCTTTTATACTCCTTGTCTTTCCAATATAGTATCTGATTCTTCTTCCATCCGTCCCCATTATGTCCAATTCTTTGAGCCCAGTAACCCCTTCTACTACAACTCTCTAATTGCTTTTTAGTATCTTGGAATTTAAAAGATTGTAATACACCTTCAAGACATCTACATTCTACACCATCAAATACAAAAGGATGGTCAGCCCAGTTACTTAACCTCTTACCTAGAAGTGATGATGAAGAAGATCCAATATTTATAATTTCAACCATAACCGAATTACCTCCAACATTTTTAGATGATATAGTAATATTTATATCAATTCCAAAAGACTTTAATATTCACATAAATACATCTGTGTTTAAATCGGATTCTAAAGAATATGAGATGTGGCAGAGTTGGAGAAATAATGAAAAGAGCACTCTACCACTCTCGTTATTAGATATTTATCTGCTGAGTAGTTTTATACATCGAACTTGAATATTATCGAGATTCTCGGGTTAATATCCTATTTTTATTACTTTTCCAGGGAAATGGAATGATTCAGATAAAAAAACATGATTATTTTTCATTTTGACTTTTTTACGCAGCAAGTTTAAATATCATTAATGACAAATAGTAACATGATATGTGATTAAAAAGAAGGGAAGATATTTGGTATCCACCCTTCTGGGAGTGTGAGAGCATTGGGGATATTTGGTATCTACCAGCCAGAGCTTTTTGGCTCCGGTTGCCCAACATTTAGTGTTGGGTTGCTCTCCTTCGCATATCAATTATTTTTATCCGTAGTAATGATTGGTATCCTTAGTATCCTCTTTTTTATCATGCTCTTTTGCATCTAAAATGTCAATTGCAAGTATAGCGTGTAATGGTACAATTCTTGTCTTTCCCTGCAAGTCTCCATGGCTCTCCCCCAACTCCATTAGTAATCCACCTTCATCAATGCCTAATGTAGCGAATCCTTTAAAAACTCCTTCTGTTTCAAGAGCGATATCTCTTCCACCTATAGAAATTATTCTATATCTGGATTCTTCTGTTAGTTTTATCTCTTCTTTTTTATTCATTTAATCCCTTCCTCTGTTTTTCCAATAGTTTTTGTAGATGCTCCACAGTTTTACCATAATTTTCAACGGCTACTTTAAGGTGAGCCTCAACAAAATTCCATGCTTTTTGAAAGTTTCCATATCTCATACGATAGGCTTTCTTATTTTGCTTAGTCACATCATCGAAAACCTGAACTTCTTCAAGAATATCAAATCCTTTAAGCTTGTTAAGATGCCTATACACGGTAGGCCGGGATGTTTTAAGTTCAACTGCAATTTCATCTACAAACCATGCTTTTGTTGGATGTTTTAAGAAAAAATCGGAAAAAATCTTGTAAGGAATCGTAGGATCTGATCCCTTTGAAAGATAACCAATTTGTTCAAAAAATTTCCTTGCCACACTTCCTAAATCTTCATCACCGATCAAAGGAGTATTACTCACAACTTGCATTTCAAATGCCATAACAAGAGACCTCGAAACAGAATACAACAACTAATTTATAATATTTGTTTAACGATGACAACGGGAAACATTAAATATGAAACGTTATTGAATGTGGCTTAAAAAATTATAAAACGGGTAGATATTTATCTATTTCCCATTTTGTAATCCGGGTACGATATTCTTCCCATTCCTGACGTTTCACATGTAAAAAGTTATAGAAAATATGTTCGCCCAATGTTTCTTTTAATAATTCGCTTTCGTCCATAAAGGAAAGTGCATGTCCGAGACTTTCGGGTAAATGTTCGATACCATGTTTTTCGCGTTCCTGTTCAGATAGAGAGTATATATTTTTTTCAACAGGGTTTGGCGGCTCTAGCTTTTCTTCGATACCTTTCAGTCCTGCTGTGAGCATGACAGCAAACTGAAGGTATGGATTACCAGAAAGATCGGGATTTCTCAGTTCACAGCGAGTTGCATTTTTTCTTCGAGAAGGAATGCGGATTAATGCGCTTCGATTTCTGTTAGCCCACGATATATAGGTCGGTGCCTCATATCCAGGAACAAGTCTCTTATACGAATTCACTGTAGGATTCAGTATCGCACACATTTCCTTTACATATTTTAACAATCCTGCAATGAAAGAGAGTGCTAATTTACTCAATTGATTTTTATCTTTGGGATCATAAAAAGCATTTTTTCCATCGAGCGTAAAAAGTGACTGATGGGTATGCATTCCTGACCCACTCAAACCATAAATTGGCTTGGGCATAAACGACGCATGTAGATTATGTTTACTGGCAATTACTTTTGTGATATATTTTAATGTAATCACCCGATCTGCTGTTGTAATCGCATCTGCATATCGAAAGTTTATTTCATGTTGACCATCCGATACTTCATGATGGGAGGTATATGTTTTTATTCCTAGCCCATCTAAGGCAAGAGAGACATCGGCTCGAACTCCTTCTGCAAGATCACGATGCGATAGATCAAAATAGCCTGCAGCATCGTTAGGGGTCAATGTTGTATCTTCTCCATCTTTCTTAAACAAAAAGAATTCACATTCAGGTCCAGTATTGTAAATATATCCTAATTTTTTTACCTTGTCCACCATTTTTTCCAAAACATATTTTGTGTCCCCAATAAACCGCGTTCCATTGGGCTCATAAATGTCACAGTTTAATTTTGCTGTTTTTCTTTTTTCTATACTTTCAGGAAGAATTACAAAACTACCTGGGTCAGGTTTAGCAATTTTATCTGATTCTTCAATTGTTGCATATCCTGCTATAGACGATGCATCAAATGGTATGCCTTCATCAACTGCTTCTTCCAATCTGCTTGATGGTATGACAATATTTTTGGGCATGCCGAGGATATCGACAAATTGTAATCTGACAAAAAGAACGTTCTCATTTCTGGCGATATTTCGTATATTGTCTTCATCGACATTTAATATGTCATCCTTAGTTTTAATTTCAACCTTCATCTCCATACCCCTATCATCTAAAAATAGGCATTAAAACTGGATATACCGTATGCGCTATGATTATTAAAAGTTAATCTCAAAAAATATTTTACGATCTCTTATCATTTAATTGGCAGTATATAATTCATTTGATAGTTTTGTGTAGAAGTTTGAAAATTTATATGTAGAATTTATATGCAGAAAAGAATCAATACAATAAAGTTTTAATAGGGGTTATTGATACGGTGACCACCCAAGATTGGGAGGAATATTATGGATAAAAATGTTGAAGCATTTATGGATGAAATCATTAGGAAAAATCCAGGCGAAAAGGAGTTTCATCAAGCAGTGCAAGAAGTTGCCGAAAGTTTGATGCCTTTTATTGAGAAAAATCCTAAATATAAGAAAGCTAAAATATTGGAAAGAATTGCCGAGCCAGAAAGAGTGATTATGTTTCGGGTTCCATGGCTTGACGACAGCGGAGAAATCCAAATAAATAGAGGATATCGTATTCAAATGAATAGTGCAATAGGACCATACAAAGGAGGGCTCCGTCTTCACCCAAGTGTCAGTCTAAGTATTTTGAAGTTTTTGGCTTTTGAACAGGTGTTTAAGAACAGCTTGACCACACTTCCAATAGGAGGTGGAAAAGGAGGATCTAATTTTGATCCTAAGGGAAAAACAGACAACGAGGTCATGAAATTCTGTCAGAGCTTTATGATTGAACTCTTTAAACACATTGGCCCCAACACTGATGTTCCTGCTGGCGATATTGGCGTAGGCGGACGTGAAATTGGATATTTATTCGGTCAATATAAGAGGTTGGCCAATGAGTTCACAGGAATACTCACAGGTAAAGCACTTAACTGGGGAGGAAGCCTCATCCGGCCAGAGGCAACAGGATATGGATGTGTCTATTTTGCTGAGGAGATGCTTAAAACTAAAAAAGAATCTTTTAAGGATAAGATTTGTACGGTATCTTGTTCAGGAAACGTCGCGCAATATGCTACTGAAAAATTAATTCAACTTGGTGCAAAAGTTGTAACTTTATCCGATTCTTCAGGTATGATTTACGATCCCAATGGTATAGATGCTAAGAAACTAACATATGTCATGGATCTCAAAAACATTAAGCGTGGACGGATCAAAGAATATTCAGAAGAATACAACGTTGATTATTACCCCGGTAAACGCCCATGGGAGATTGAATGTGATATAGCATTCCCATCTGCCACACAAAACGAAATAAGCAAAGACGAGGCGCAGAAACTGATAGACAATGGCGTTATGTGTGTAGCCGAAGGTGCAAACATGCCAACTGAAGCAGATGGTATAGAGATATTCTTGGATGCTAAGATCTTATATGGTCCTGGTAAAGCTGCAAATGCTGGCGGTGTGGCAACAAGCGCATTAGAAATGGCACAGAACAGCCAGAGATTATCCTGGACTCGGGAAGAAGTCGATAAGAAACTGCAGTGGATCATGCAAAACATACATCACTCTTGTGTAAAATACGGTAAAGAAGACAATTTTGTCAATTATGTAAATGGTGCGAATGTTGCTGGTTTTGCAAAAATTGCCGATGCAATGCTGGACTACGGAGTTGTTTAAAGAAGTTAAATTTGACTTCTTTTTCTCTTATTTTTTAGTTACGAACTATTTAATTTTTACCGAGTAAAAATCTGCACAAAAATTATAATATTGATAAACGTTTTATG
>JAUWBM010000064.1 GCA_030601705.1 Thermoplasmatota archaeon | reverse complement strand
GAAGGCAGAGGCGTTGGTTCGTGGTGCTGTTGCTAAGGCACGACTCTTGGAGCCACTGGAGGGGACAAAAATTAAAGTTACACCTGAGGCCCTGGTGATTGGAGGAGGCATTGCGGGTATTCAAGCTTCTCTGGATCTTGCTGAGGAAGGGCATAGGGTATATCTCGTGGAGAAGACGCCGAGTATCGGCGGTCGCATGGCTCAATTAGATAAAACGTTTCCGACGCTTGATTGCTCTAGTTGTATCCTCACTCCAAAGATGATGGAAGTTGCAAATCATACAAATATTGAGTTATTGAGCTATTCCGAGGTTGTTGGTGTTGAAGGCAGTGTTGGAAACTACAAGGTTCGTATTAAGAAGAAACCACGGTACGTTGATATGGAAAAGTGTACTGGATGTGGAGATTGTGTTGAGGCTTGTCGGTTGAAGGGGCGTATTACTAGTGAATTTGATATGGGCATGGGTAAGCGCAGTGCAATTTATATGCCATTTCCACAGGCAATCCCGTTAAAATGCACGATTGATCCTGATCATTGCTTGATGTTGACTCATGGGAAATGTGGAAATGGGCCACTCTGTGTCGAGGCCTGCGAGGCTGGTGCTATCGATTTCAAACAAAAGGAAAAAGAAATTGAGGTTGGTGTTGGTGCTATCGTGGTGGCAACTGGATATGATGTGATGGACCCCTCGAGTTTGCATGAATCTGGATATATGCGTTCTGATGATGTGATTACAACACTTGAGATGGAGCGTTTGATTAGCTCGTCTGGTCCTAGTGGCGGGGAGATTGTGTGCCCGTCTAATGGGAAGAAACCAAAAAGTATTACGTATGTGTTGTGTGTCGGTTCTCGTGATGAAACAGAGTGTGCTTGGTGTTGCCGGATTGGGTGTATGAGTGCATTAAAACAAGTGTATCTCTTGAAAGAGAAACTTGGTGATGATGTTGAGATTAATGTGTGTTATACGGATATTCGTAGTTACGGTAAGGGATATGAAGAGTTTTACCGGAAGATCCGAGGGTTGAAAACAAATTTCTTCCGTGGTCGCCCTTCTGAAGTTAGGAACGCAGGGGATCATCTCAGTATTGATATTTTTGATACTATGACGAATAAGTTGTTTGAGATTACTACAGAATTAGTAGTGCTTGTTCCTGCGCTGGTACCCCGTGCAGATGCTGACGAGTTTGCCCGGGTACTTCGAGTTTCTCAGAGTGGCGATGGATTCTGTTTAGAGGCCCATCCTAAGCTTCGTCCGATGGATACATTCACTGGTGGTATTTTTATTGCTGGGTGTTGTCAGGGTCCAAAGGATATTCAGGATACAGTGTCAATGGCAAGCGGTGCAGCTGCACGTGCGGCTACTATTTTGTCTAAGAAAGAACTTGAGGCAGAACCACAGGTTGCCTGTGTGGATGAGGATGTTTGCTCTGGGTGTAGCATGTGTGTCTCGGTTTGTGCATACAACGCGATTGAGCTTGTGAAAGAAGATGGTGAAAAATCTCATGCGAATGTGAATGAGGCGCTTTGTAAGGGCTGTGGCGCGTGTGTTGGCGCATGTCCTTCAGGTGCAATGCAGCAACGTGGATTTAAAGATAAACAAATCCTTCCCATGGTTGAAGAAACTGTATAGGCGCTAATTTAATATTTTAAGAATGAGGAAATATTATACAAAGAAAAAATTGGTTTCAACTATGATAACATCTGTTTTGCAAATAAGTTTTCAACTCTCATCGACGTTTACTCAATTGAGATTGGGCATTCTAAACTAGGATCAAAAAATATTATGGAGACATTTGCTCAATAATGCGGTTAAGACTAACGGATTACAATCTTCTATGTAGAAGATTTTATATATTAGATTGTCTTATAGTCTTACAGGGGAAAAATATGAAGAAAATTATAAAAATAGAATCCAGAATAGCGTTAGCTACGTTAATAGCTATGCTGATGTTAGGTAGTGTTCTTGCAAATGTTCATGCCAGTGAAAACAATCAAAATTTTGATATTTGCGAAGGTACAATTAGCGTAACCATACCTGTTGGGACATATGAGATTAAAAACACTGAACAGGGACATGAAATCTCCGTTGAAAATCTCGGCCGTTTATTAGTGCCAGGAAAACCCAACCTGCCTTCAAAGATATTTGCAGTTGCAATTCCACCTGGAGCTGAGTTACTTGAAGTTACTTTTAATACGGGGGAAGGCGTAGTACTTCCTGGAACTTATGATATACCGCCATCACCATTACCACGGGTTATAGGGCAGGAAAATCCTCTGATTTACGAGCGCGAGAGAGAAATATATGAAGAAAATTATAACGCAGTATATGGAAGTGATGAGCCTTATCCACAATCAGTTGGAGAATTTGTACGCACGGCAGGCTACCGGAAATATAACCTCGTTGATGCGAGAATAACGCCATTTACTTATCATCCATTGTCGGGAAAATTGGTTTATTATCCTGAGGTTACCATCAATGTGAAATATTCATTTCCTGACGGTTTCTCATTCGATAATATCATGGTTGATAACCTCGCCAGCACAGAACGAATCGCTGAAAAAATAATTGTGAACCATGATCAAGCTAAAAACTGGTATCCAAAAGATACAGGAGGGAGGGAGGCCAATGATTATGTCATCATAACCCTTGATTCATTGACATCCTCTATTGCCCCGCTGGAGAATTGGGAGCAAGGAAAAGGCAGATCTGTTAAAGTGGTAACTACTTCTTGGATTGATTCCAACTACGATGGCTGGGATCTGGCTGAGAAAATGAGAAACTTTCTAAGAGAGAAATACCCCTCAGAGGAATGGGGTATTTTAGATGTTTGTCTTATTGGCCATTACGATGATGTTCCTATGCGTCGTACAGCGCAGAACACTGGATATGGTCAACCAGAGACTGATTACTATTATGCTGAGCTCTCTCTTCCAGATGATGAGTCCTGGGATGCAGATGGGGATAATCAGTATGGTGAGAATTCTGATCCTATCGATTTCTACGCGGAGGTAAACGTCGGCAGGATTCCTTGGAGTGACCCCGACACGGTGGAACATATTTGTAATAAATCTGTTGCCTATGAAGAAAACGATGATCCCTCCTTTAAGGAAAATATCCTTCTGATTGGTACTTACTTCTGGCCTGACACGGATAACGCAGTTCTTATGGAGTATAAGGTTGATTCAGATATTCATCCATGGATGAGTGATTGGAATATGACACGCATGTATGAGGAAGCTCAATCATCTTATGAGTGCGATTATGATGTTAGCTACAATGTAGTAAGGGATGTTTGGTCCGAAGGAACATATGCGTTTGTTGATTGGGCAGGGCATGGTTCACCAACTGCATGTTATGAGTATTATCCCTCTCAAGCTTTTGTAAATACAGATACCTGTGACTATTTAAATGATGATTATCCAGCGATTATCTTTGCAGATGCTTGTAGCAATTCTGATACTGATAATCTTAACATTGGTCAAGCAATGCTCGAGCAGGGGGGTGTTGGTTTTCTTGGTGCTACAAAAGTAGCATACGGAATGCATGCATGGAATGATCCAATGGATGGTTCCAGTCAATCCTTGGACTATTTCTTTACAACATGTTGTACTTCAGGAAATTATACTCAAGGTCAAGCCCATCAATATGCTTTGTTAGAAATGTATACTAATGGGTTGTGGTATTATACATATTATGAGACTTTTGAATGGGGAGCACTTTGGGGCAACCCGGATCTAGGAATGGTTACTTTTACTGTGAATAAGCCACCGGAGACGCCTAGTCAACCAGATGGACCAACAGAGGGAGTAGAAGACAAAGAGTATACATTCTCTGCCAGTACCACAGATCCTGAAGGAGAACAAATATGTTATATGTTTAACTGGGGAGACGGCAACGTTAGTGAGTGGCTTGGACCATATAACTCGGGAGATGGCGTAGAAGCATCTTACATTTGGCCTGATCCAGGAGAATACGATGTAAAGGTAAAGGCAAAGGACGTGAATGATAGTGAAAGTGATTGGTCAATTCCTTTAACAGTTACCATTGTTGGAGGACCCGTACTTGATATAGGACTTATCACTGGCGGACTATTTAAAATAAACACAGTAATCGAGAACATTGGTGCCACTGAGGCAACAAATGTAAAATGGAATATAACCCTGAACGGCGGTACAATATTCCTAGGGAAAGAAAGCAACGATGAGATACCTAGTATTTTTCCAGATGGAGAAACAACGATACACTCGGACTTAATACTAGGATTCGGACCAACAACGGTAACCGTTACAGCGAATATACCAGAAGGCTCAAATACAAGATCTCAAAGTGGAACAGTATTCTTGTTCTTTATATATGTCAGCCCAAGTGGCAGCATATAATTAAACCATAAATAAGCACCTTTCTCCTTTTTTCTTTTTCTATAAAAATAATATAATGAAATCTATACAAAAATTTAAGTATAAGTCATATCTATGTTTATTGCAATATTATAAGGGGAATAAATATGAATAATTTAAATAATAAGAAAAGAATTTTAGGCAGAGGAAACATCTCTTTAGCAATATGCATTCTTTTAATAACTACCGCTTTATCAGCGACAACTGTAACTTCGTTTGAATCAGATGATTTAACAGAAGAGAAGATGAGCTACTCTTTTACATTTATTGAACCCAGCTTCCAAACTATAGATGTAGATAATTCCGGTTACACAAACATAAACATGCCTGGATGTCTAGCAATTGGTAAGCAAGCTGGTGAACCAGCGATGCCGGTTAAATTTATCAAGTTACTACTTCCACCTATGAAGACAGTATCTGATGTGACCGTAGCAGGTAGTCCTATTGAACTTGACATGGGGAGCCGTGATTTAAAACAGAAACCTATCATTCCACATCAAAATCCAGTTCCTATAGGATATTCAGAACCAGGGGAATTTGTAATCGATACCGATCTTTATTCCTCTAATGTGGTCTATCCATCTGACATTCATGGAGATTATAACATTGGATATTCTAGAGGATATGCTATTCTGGACATGGCGCTCAGTCCCATACAATATATTCCAGATGAGGGTAGACTCTTCATATATCCTGAAATAACTATTACCATTGATTTTGAAGAAACTGGAGAAATAAACCAGTTTTTCAGAAACAATCAAGATGATAAAGAATGGGTTGAAAAACTAGTATATAATCCTAAATTAACAGAAGGTTACAATGAAGAGATCCAAACGTTTGAGTATGACGGTGGTCTGTGTGACCCGGAAGATAATTACGATTATGTGATTATCACTACGACAGATAATGATCTTGATTATTGGGATACAAGTGAGGAGACACCATATAATTGGGATAGCCTAATGGATAAACACGAGGAAGATGATGGCTTAAGCTGTACGCTGGTAACGATTCAGGATATTGATGACTGCGATGATTACCATGATAGTGATCCGCTTTTCGATGATCTTGAAGCGCATATACGAGAATTTTGTAAAGACGCCTATCAAGACTGGAATACAAGTTATATCTTTGTTGGTGGTGATGATGAATGGATTCCAGCAAGAGAGATGGATAGTAGTTATGAGTCAAATATTGATTCTGATATTTACTGGAGTAATCTTGATAATACATTTAATGATGACGAAGATGACTACTGGGGTGAAGAGTTGGATGGTGGTTTTGATCTATATGCAGAGATCTTTATTGGTCGTATAACATGTGATGAGCCGCAGGATGTGTCAAACTGGATGACAAAGAGCTTCTATTACGCCGATAGTGGAGATCCTGATTATTTGGAGAACGCAGCATTTTTTGGCGGGGTTCTTGGATGGGAGTGTCAAGCTGATGACTTCATTGATTATTGTGCGATTAAAGGTACTAATAATTGGCTCGGCCCTAATCCAGGGGACCATGGCCCATATCCTTCTTGGCTTGGTTTTAATTACGGATTCGAAACATGGAACAGTGTCAATCCGGGTATTCAATATAATCTATCAGTTGCATGGACTGGAGAACCTCCCAATCCTGGTTGGCAGGGTGGATCAACAAGTGAAGCAATAACTGAATTTAGAGCTGCAATAACTGCTGATCATGTTACTTTGATTTCAGGGGTTGCTCATGCAAATTCACAAATGTCTTTAGATGTACAAGCTTCTGATTGGGAGTCAGAATATCATAATACAAGACCGTTTTTCATCCACGATTGGGGGTGTCACTGTGGGGATATGGATGCATCAGATGATGGTGTCCTGCATTCAATGCTATTCCATTCTGACACTGAACTTGCATTTGCCTGTATATATAATACCTGCTACGGTTGGGGATCATTCCGAGACACTAACTCATCAAGTGCTATTCAAATGAAATTATTCTGGGACTACTTCTTAGATGTTACTAACAACTCAGGAGATACAGATAATTGGCAATTAGGAAAAGGTCAAGCATGGTCAAAGGATGCAATGGCTCCTACAATTAATTGGACGTATTCTTCAGCACCTGGCAGCTGGAGAGCAGTTATTCAAGGTTGTCTGTTGTTTGGTGATCCTGCACAGCGACTTAAAACCACAAATGCTGTTCCAGAAAAACCAACACAACCAGATGGGCCTAGTGAAGGAATAACAAATATAGAGTATACATTCTCTAGTAGCACTACAGATCCCGAAGGAGACCAAATATTTTACATGTTCGACTGGGGAGATAACACATCTAGCGACTGGATTGGGCCATATGACTCGGGGGTACCTGGAGAAGCATCTCATGCTTGGACTGACCGAGGAGATTTCGATGTAAAGGTAAAAGCCAAAGACGTTAAGGGCGGTTCAGGTGACTGGTCAGATCCGTTAGCAATCCACATTCTTCAAGCACCAATAGTAGATATTGACATAATCAGCGGTGGCCTATTCAAAGTAAGCACAGAAATCAAAAACAATGGTGAAGTTGAATCAACTGCTGTACAGTGGAACATCACTCTAGATGGCGGTACAATATTCCTGGGGAAAGAAAGTAGCGGTGAGATAACTAGTATTCCTCCAGGCGGAAGCGTACCTATAACTTCAGGTTTGATATTAGGGTTTGGAAAGACACAGGTAACTGTTACAGCGGAGATAGCAGAGGGTACAGATACAAGAATGCAAAGTGGGACAATGCTTTTGTTCTTTATATATATCAACCCCGGCGGTAACATATAATTCAACAATAAATAAGCACCCTTTCTCCCTTTTTCTTTTTCTATATAAAAATAATATAATGAAATCTATACAAAAACTTAAGTATAAGTCATATCTATGTTTACTGTAATAGTATAAGGGGGACAAAACAATGAAAAAAATAATATCATCTATATTGGTTATATTATTCGTCCTTGCAGGACTTGAAGTTATTGGAATATCTAACGATAAAACTATAGAAAATTTCCATGAAAGCGATTTTAAAGGTTTGTTTGATGATATCTCGGCATATAGATACCAAACTGCACGTCAAGGTAAAGTACCATCCAGTATGTGGTCGATTGATGCAGTATACACTAATTTAGAAAGTGTCAATGAAAATTTATATTTTGGACAGATACACAACATAAGATTTGATAGAGATTATCCTATTGGTGAAATAATATGGCAGTATTATATTACGGGCGGTTCTGATAATAGCGTAAAAGCAATTACTCCTATTCCAGATATTAATGGAGATGGAATCGATGATGTCATTGTTTGTTCAGAAGATTATTATGTTAGGTGTTTCGATGGAGGCGCTATTGGCACAGGTGTTGTCCTTTGGGAGCATTTCATTTATTCAGGTAAACTCTGGTGTCAAAACGAATTAACAATAACAGAAGATGTTGACGATGATGGCTATAACGATGTAGTTGTTGGCACTCCTTGGGGTGACCGCTCGATACACACAATTTCTGGTAAAACTGGCGATGAAATCTGGATGTATGACACCCATGAGGGTGGTGATGGTGGTTGGGTCTATCAGGTTAATTGTAGCTATGATTATAATGGCGATGGTGTGATTGATGTGTTAGCAGCTGCTGGCGGTACCGCAACTGGCTCGAGGAAAGCATATTGTCTTGACGGCGAAGACGGTGCGAAAATTTGGGATTGTCCTCTAGGTAGCCCTAAAGGACCTGGATTCTCTATAATTGGTATTGAGGATTTTACAGGTGATGGACAGCCTGATGTTCTCGCTGGTGCTTCCAATAGTGGTGAAACCATAGGATATGCTTACGGCATAAATGGAGCAACTGGTAGCATAACATGGACGTTTACTGCTGGTGGATCATCAGTTTGGGCATTGGGACAAACTGATGATATCACAGGTGATGGAATAAAAGATGTAATAATCGGCGATTCCTTTACAGGTAATATCTATGGACTTGATGCTACGACCGGAGGTGTGGAATATAGCAATTCACTTGGATCTGCTGGCATAACTAGGTTTGCAAAACTCAATGATGTCAATGGTGACGGTCATCCAGATTTCGTTCCTGCGCACAGTATTTTACATGTTACTCAAGTAATCGATGGGCAAACTGGTAGTATTATTTGGTCATACCCTGTAGCAGATCAGCCATGGAATGTAGCAAGAACTGCAGATATCAGTGGTGATGGGATAGATGATGTCTTGGTTGGTACTCTATATAACAACAATTACTGCTATTTTCTAAACGGTGTGAATGGCTCTGAGTTATGTTCAGTAAACTACTATGAGGCAGTAGATGCAATTGCAGCAATACCAGACGTTGTAGCTGATGGTTCCATGGAGATGGTATCTGGTGGTAGAAACGGAAAAGTCGTTTGCTTTTCAGGGGGGCTCAATGCATTTAGTCCAAATGTTACAGTTGAAGCTAATTTTATGGCAGATATTACAGAAGGTAAAGCACCTTTAACTGTACATTTTACCGATTTATCCATCGCTGAAAACACCACAATAATTTCTTGGGAATGGGATTTTGATAACGACGATATAATTGATTCAGAAGAACAAAACCCAGTCTGGACTTATACCGAAGGGGGGATCTACACAGTTTCATTGACCGTCTCTGATGGAACAATTTCTGACACAGAGACGAAGGTAGATTATATCGCCGTGTCACAGATAACGCTTGAAATAGGAGATATAACTGGCGGACTATTCAAAGTAAATGCAGTAATCAAAAATACTGGTACTATAGAAGCGACTGGTGTACATTGGAGAATTACCCTGGAAGGTGGTTTCATATTACTTGGCAGAAATACCTCTGGTGAAAATTTAAGCATTCCTGCAGGTGGACAAGAAATTATTAGTTCATCAATAATATTGGGATTTGGACAAACAACGGTTACTGTTGAAGTTTGGATACCAGATGGTCCTTCAGATACAAGAAATCAAGGTGGATTTATACTGCTATTTTTTATAAAGATTAACCCTGGTGGCATTTAAAAACACAATAGGGATGTTCAGCAAAACCAGATGATGTTTAATAAATCTTATCATCCGGAGGAAGACAGCTGTTTAATGGTTTATAAAACTGAAGCTTATACTATATTTACCCAGATTATCGGAATATCGTTTGGCACTACTTTCTTGTTTTTTTTGTCGTTTTTCTTGTCATCCATGTTTACATCTCTTTTATTTTTAAAGCAAGTGCTCTGGCTCGGCTTCCCACAACAAATGATTTGGTGATGGATTCTATTTCCTTGGCCTCTTCGGGGTTTGATATTTGTCCTACAATCATCATTTTTTATCACTCCACACTCCTTATTTTGTCCGTTTGCTTATTAAGGCCTTGTTGTACAACTGTTACCCAGTATCTTTACGCTTGTTATCCAAAAAATAATTGTTCAAATTTTTGGAAAAAACTATCCTCATTACAGTCGGATCCTTCCAATACCACAAATTTACAATGGATACAACGGAGAACTACCAATAGCCCAGTAATTTTCATAATAAAATTTATGAAATCTATTAATAAAGAAATCAACGTTTCACTTTTTATGAGTAATAAGCCACTAATTTCTTTCATACTCGTTCTTGTTTCCCTAGTATGGGCTGGTTCGTTTATTGTAGTAAAAGCTGCAACTGAAGAAATAACCCCAATCGATTTAGGTTTCCTAAGATTTCTTGTTGCTACACCTATCATGTTTTTAATTCTACTACTTAGACGAAAAGATAAATATATTCCTGTAAAAGAATTGCCATCGTTACTAATTCTTGGACTCACTGGCGTGACATTGCTATACCTATTTCAATTTGTAGGAATAAATTATACAAATGCATCAACGTCTGCTGTCCTCATTAACACGAATGTTATCTTCATCGCAATACTTTCAGTAGTATTTTTAAAAGAAACACTTTCAAAAAAGAGAATTTCAGGAATTTCTCTTTCATTTTTGGGAGTTGTTGTTATAATACTTTCAAATATGCCACAAGAAAATTTTACCCTAAACAATATTTTCTTTATTGGTAGCATACTGATTCTTCTTTCTGCTTTATGTTGGGCAATCTATTCAATAGTTGGAAAACGATTACTTAAAAAATATGATGCTTTTGCTATTACAACCTATGCATTTGCCCTAGGAACGCTTTTCTACATTCCTTTTGTAGTTCCAGATATTGCTCCTACCATTCAAAAAATATCTTTGAACGGATGGATGGCAATATTGTATCTCGCAATAGTTTGTTCTGTGTTTGGGTATATTGGTTGGTATTACGCTTTGAAAAAAACTGAGGCTAGTAAAGCTGCGGTGTTTTTAAATCTCATTCCTTTATTTGCAATTATTATATCTTTTTCCTTAGGTGAAAAAATCGGTGGTTTTTTCCTTTTAGGCGCTATATTAATAATATATGGTGTTTATCTAACTCAAAAAAGCTAACCTAACGGTGCAAAAGAATGTTCTGTGTAGAATGCGGAAAAGAAGGAAAAATATTTAGAAACGGAGTATGCATTAGCTGTTATCTTAAGAATAACAGTTTTACAAAGGGACCCGCAGTCCTCGATATCTATACCTGCCCTAACTGTTCATCATATAAATACAAAAACACTTGGTTACAGGAATCATTTGAAGAAGCATTAAAACGTTATATTAAAGATAGCTTTCAAATAAGTAGTGAGCTAAAAAAAGTTCGTATAGAAACAGATTATGATGAAAAAGGCAAAAACATTACATGCAAAGTAACTATATCTGGTTTTTTAGAAGGTCATGAACTCTCAGAAAAGTGTTCTCTAATCGTTCGTATAAGGGGAGTTGTGTGTGATGTTTGTTCTAAACAATTTGGCGGATACTTTGAGGCCACTCTCCAGGTAAGGGCAGATAAAAGGAGACCAACAAAAGAAGAACTTGAAACTATCCGATTAAATGTGGAAAACCTTGTCGAAAGTCTTAGGGCTAAGGGCAATAGAGGATTGTTTATTACAGATATTGCTGAAGAGCATGGTGGCACTGATTTTTATCTAAGTGAAAAAGGATCTGCATATACAATTGCTAAAAAGATACAGGAGAAATTTGGCGGTGAAATTAAACAATCATCAAAAAATATTGGTATGAAAGATAGTAAACAAATATTCAGGACGACCTGCCTCATCAGACTGCCTGCGTATAGAAAAGGTGATTTTATTTCTCTTGGTAATTCATATTTCTATATCTCTTCCATTAGTGGAAACAAAGTTCATACATTTGAACTTTCCAACTGGACGGAGAAAGTTTTTGATGGCAAAGATCTTCATAAAGCAAGTATATATGGTGGGAAAGAACTAATTAAAGAGATGATTTTTGTTAGCCAGTCAAAGGATGAAATACAGCTAATGGATCCAAAAATGTATAAGACCTTTGAAATAAAAAAACCAAAGAAAGTTACTTTTAAATCTAACATAGTTAAAATAGTTAAAATAGAAGATAAGATCTTTTTATTTCCTGAAAAAAACATAACCGATAAATAGTATTAATATTATTATCACTGTTTGTTGAGGAGATAGATTTATGGCAAAAACATCTATGAATTTAGAAGAAAATATGGCAAGTGTTCTTTGTTATGTGCTAGTTTGGGTTACAGGAATAATATTCTTTCTTATGGAAAAGAAAAATAAAACTGTAAGATTCCATGCCATGCAATCAATTCTGACTTTTCTTCCGTTGAGCATTATTGCTTGGATCGTTGGCTGGATAGGGGCACCAAAATGGACTTATGGTTATGGTCCTTATGGTGTAGGTGGTTTTGATCCAGGGATTCCTGCACTCATATGGCTGTCTTGGTTAATATGGGCAATTACAGTAATTCTTTGGCTCATATTGATGTTTAAAGCATACAACGGAGAAAAATTCAAACTACCAATAGTTGGAGATATTGCTGAGAAACACATATAATCTTCTTTTTTTCTTTTTATAGAAAAGCGTCAATTCTTGTTTCCATGGTGTGGCATCAACACTCCTTCATTTTCATCGTCTCTTCTTATTATTTCGACGGTGTCTCCCACTTCAGCATCGACTGGGGCAGGTTTTTAAAGAATCATCTTATGAATAATGGGAACTTATTTATATAAAAAACAATTAGCTGATAAAAATGCGGATTGCATTAAAATTTGCCTATGATGGCAGAAAGTTTCATGGCTATGCACGGCAGCCCCAATTAAAAACCGTTGAAGGAGAAATAATAAAAACTCTCGTAAAACATGGTTTTATTGAGGACACCAAAGAATCATGCGTTAAATCGGCGAGTAGAACCGATAAAGGAGTTTCTGCCTTAAGTAACGTTATTGCATTTAATACTGATTCTTCCAAAGAACATATTTTCCAAGAACTGAAAGACGATTTAACAGATATTCTAGTTTATGGGATTAAAGATGTTGAACCAGATTTTTACCCAAGATATGCAAAATGGAGAACATATAGATATTATCTTAAAAAAAACAAGAATCTTGAAATAGATAAGGTATTATCTGCGACAGCGTCATTTGCAGGAGAATATAACTTTAGTAATTTTGCAAGGATAGAAGAATTTAAAGATCCTGTACGAACCATTGATAATATTATTGTAACGGATCAAGACGATTTTTTAATCATAGATTTTTATGCCCAAACATTTCTTTGGAATCAGGTCAGAAAGATTGTTTCAGCCATTCAGAAAATGGGAGTTGGAAAAATCGAAAAAGAACAAATTATTGAAGCGCTTCATAATCCAAATAAAAAAGTTGATTTTGGGTTAGCTCCTGCAGAACCACTCATTTTGAGAGATGCTGTATACGATTTTGAATTTGAGTGTGATAAAAAATTGATGGACTCGTTGGAGGATTTTGAGAAAAATATAGTTTCATCATTTTAAAAAGAAGTTAATTTTAATCTCTTGTTCATAAAAATATCTATCTGCTTCTCCTAAAATCCCTCATGTAAAAATTGCATTTTCCCTCCTCCATTTTACGAATTTACAACATCTCCTTATTTAAAAACCCTATTTCCTTCTAGCTACCGTCCATATCCTCCCAGTCAATTCCCTATACGACCTCCTGTTGTCCACCTCAATATCATAGATGCGTTTCTACGTCCATCTGTTCATTTCATACTCTTTTTTCATTGCTGGGTAGAGGTAGAAATACCAGATGAGTGATAGTACAATCACGCCTGTTAATGCTAAGAGGTCAACGAGTAGTTCTGGCATTTAAGCACCTTTCTTATCAGATATATAAGATGATTTTAGTCTAAACTTGCATTGATTTTGCTCTCAACAATTTTAGAGTAATCGATAGTCAACCTTGTGTAATCTATCTCCCAAACGGGAAAACCTTGAAGGAACATAAAAACGACAACATTATTGATTCTAAACCAACTTAAAGAAACTGTCACATTTTGATAACCATAATATTCCCCCATAGAACCTTGAAATAATTCATATGTTGATTCATCTCCAATCTGTTCAACATCTTCTGGTGTAATGCGATTCAAAATACCATATTCCTTCGATATCTGTTCAGAGGAATTGTACATAGCTATACTTGCATCATCTGATGAGTTGAATTTTGCGAGAGACAGTGATATCGGTGGAAATCCAGTATTATTCTCATGGCTTTCAAACACGAACGTCACTGAATGTCCTTCAATAGAAATGTTTCCTGTTGAAAACAATGATTGATTAGTATTTTCCGTCCATTTAATATATCCTTGAGGCAAATCATCTATTGTTAGAGCAAGTGTACTTAACGGTGCCGTCACAAGTTTTCCAGTTGGTTTTTCTTCTGTTTCTGCGCATCCACTCAACCCAACTACTAAAAACATAACAGCAATTCCAATTATCATTATTTTTCCGTTCATGTTGCCTCTCCAAAATTGTAATCTTGTAACATTCTCCTTATTAAAAAACCTTTACTCCCCTACTTTTACCCTGTTACCCCTAGTTTACATCGAAAACATACCATCCTAAGCATTATTATAGATATTCAACAGGAGAGAATTTAGCAACACTATGGTAGGAATCTGGTAATGGTTTAATTTGTCCTTTTTTATTTTCTTTCTGCGAATCCTAAAATGTAACCATTGCAATCTTTAATGTAAAATTCCTGCATACCATACCAAGTAGTGTGTAAGTCTATAGTAATATCCACTTTATCTTTGAGCGAGTTATACACTTTATTGATATTATCCACATCGCAATAGAATGATACTGATGCACCTATTGTTGTGTCTTTTAACATTGGCAAATCTTCTCCAAATACATCCTTATTCATAAGCATAATGTATACTTCATCTCGACTTACCATAGCATATACATACTTCTTGCCATCTTTCAACTCATTATCAATGGTTTTGCTATCCTCTGGAATGACCATGTTTAATGTAAATCCAAGAATATCCGTATAGAATTTTACAGATTCTCGCACATCATCGACCATCATATTTGGTGTAAGTTTTTTGAATTTCATATTTTATTTCCTCCTCCAAATCTACAATTTCATCATCCTATAGATGCATCACACGTTGCAAATATAAACTGCACTCCAAATAAAGCTCCCAACAAGCCAGTATAATCTTTTAAGATTGTTATTAGTTCTCCAGATGTATAAGGTATGAAACTGAATGGGGATAACGTTATTGCTCTTACGTTCACTGCCTCAAACGTAATATGCTCCCCTGTTGTATTGAGATTTATGATTCTCCCAAACATGAAGGTTGATACAAACTCAACGGGTACATCTTTTACAAGTATCGTTTCAGTATCACCAGTATATCCCTCTTTGTTGGCAATAATATCATAGTAAGTATCTTCTCCTACCTGTGGTGCAGTGAAATGTACGGTACCAGTTAAACCTGTGATTTTTAGCTCATCATTAAACTCAACAATTGCATTTGGTATTGTTGTGCCTCCCTCTGATTTGATAATGACATTGAAATCAGTGCATTCGTCTACTTCTGAGTTTTCAAGGATGATATCTAAAATAAAGTACATTTCAAATGGGTGCATCAATGGATATAAATCCTGATTGTTACCACCAGATATGTTGTATGGCGTGTCTCCAATACCGTCTCCATCAGAATCTGTTCCATTATAATCGTCCCAGTAGTTCCCCTCTTGAAGTGTAGAATTATGCCATGTGTTTGTACATTCATCATAGGCATTAATCGAATTATTTTCGAAATTATTGTGATATATTAAATTACCTACTGAGGACGAAATAATCCTAATTGCATAACCATTATTAAACGTGAATGAATTTGAATAAATGGAGTTATAATTAGAATTTTCTTCTAAGGTGATACTATAATTAGTTGTTGTAATTGTGTTTGAATCTACAATATTAAACTCACATTCATAAAAACGGAGACCCGTACCTCCAATACTTGATATTTTGTTTCCAGTAATTGTATTATTATTACATGAATGAACTATTTGCATTCCTACATGAGAATTTGATATATTACAAAACTTTTGCAGTTTTCAAATTGACTAAACAGCAGAATGCTTTTTAGATTTTTTTGAAAACCAGTCAAATACCCATCGTTTTAATTTTTTACAGATAGAACCTATAGCATTAATTCCATCGAGTAAATGGTTGA
>JAUWBM010000154.1 GCA_030601705.1 Thermoplasmatota archaeon | reverse complement strand
AAGCGTCGGCGATGCAGATATTGAGACTGTAACTCAGTATGTTAGAAATCACCAACTGCAACAAATCTCTTTGGATGACCTTCCACATCCGGCCCTGCCAGCCACATGAAGCTCAGGCATTTATGCCTGAGAGAACATCACATGTTACTAAAAATATTTATTGCAACATTTATCACATTGCTATATTGATTTTAATTCTATATTATGATAACTATGTTATCTCAAAAAAACCAACTTTAAACCACGCATGTTACTTTCAGGTTGACTGAATAATAATATTACCTGTGTCGACTTACTTTGAGCATACACACCATTTACAACGTGGTAAAATAGAAAATCCAAGAATTTACCATTAAACACTCCAAATAAAAGGATATAATCAAATATAACAAATTGTATTCTATACTATAGAACGCGATTAATATGAAAGCTATATCCTTTGCTCCAGGACACGTATCGGGTTTTTTTGAACCAATTTATAGAGGACATAATGCTGACAGATCAGGCTCTCGTGGTTCTGGCATTAATGTATCTCTTGGAGCCTTTAGTGATATAACTGTTGAAAGTTCTGTAAAACAGAATATTGACATATATATAAACAACAAAATATCAAGAGCTCCCGTTACAAAATTGGCTATTAAACGTTTAATTGAAGATACTCCTATAACCATCACAGTAAACACCAAACTAGACCTTCCAGTAGGTCAAGGATTTGGCATGAGTGGGGTAGGCGCCCTGAGTGCAACAACAGCACTTGCAAAGTTGCTAAAAATCCCAAAAGAACGTGCAATTAAAACGTCCCATTATGCAGAGGTACAATTAGGTACTGGTCTTGGGGATGTTATAGCAAGTAGCTTCGGCGGCATTGAAATCAGAAGAGAGGCAGGACTCCCTCCCTGGGGTATGATAGAGCACATCCCTGGAAAGTATGAAGTGGTTTTATGTGTCATAGGGGGAAAGATTGACACAAAAAAAATACTATCTGATTCTACAAAAATAAATGAAATCTCTTCTTACGGAAGGTATTGCACCAAAAAGATACTTGAAAATCCGTCCATAGAAAACCTCTTTTCATTATCACAGATGTTTACCATGAAGACCGGTCTTGCAGATAAAAGAATCCTTAAGGCTATTAAATCTGCAAATCATCATGGCATGGCAAGTATGTGTATGTTAGGTAATTCTGTGTTTGCCATTGGTGATACTAACATGTTATGTGAAACACTTTCAGTATTTGGAGAAACATATGTCTGTACCGTGGATAAATATGGGGCACAGGTTTTAAAAGGATAAAAAATGATTATATTTTAAAATTATATCTCATTTGATTTACCTTTTGCAAGCTCTATGAGATGTTTTTCTCCATCCTCGGGTCCTTTTGCAAAGAGAATATCATGTAGATCAATTTTTGTGTTTTTATTTGGACCGTATAGCCATTTATCCTTATGTCGCATTGCTATTACCATCATTCCTGTTTCACTAGCGAGTTTGAGTTGCCCTAGTGTCTTTCCACATAATATAGACTGAGATTCAACTTCTACTCGAGTAAACACAACATCAGATTCACGAATGCTCATTTTGAGTATAGGGTGTGATTCTACATCCCGGAGTTCTACGTCGGCTATCTCCTGTGCGGCATCAGCTATCTGCTCCCCAGCATGTGCAATTCTCAAAAGTGTAAGAGCATCATCTATACTATGTTCTCCATTTTTAACATCTTCCAAAGATTTTTTTTGAAGGGCCCTGTAAAGATTATCAACTAAATTCTCTAAATCATATACTTCTTCCGCAATTGTCTTATTATCATACAATACTGAAGAATAAGCAAGATCTACCATCAATTCTGATTTATCTTTGATCTCTAGAACAATATCTTCTGCTGTTTTTTCTTTCATTCCAACACCTTCAACTGTCCTTTTAAAAATTTACGGATATCTTCATAACTAGCATCTGTACCTCTTATAATCAACCAGTCATCGGCTTTAATGCTTGTATCAGATTGAGGGTTATATATCCAACATTTTCCCCGCCGTATTGCTATAATTCTCATCCCGGTCTCAGATTCGACTTTAAGATCTCCTATTTTTTGATCACATGCTTTAGATTTTGCCAACACTTCAATTCTGAATATCTTCTCTTCGGCTTTGCTTAACAACTTAGGCAGAATTGGTCTAGTTTCTTCTTTTAGTGCCAAAAGATTTGCAATGTCTCCTGCAGCATTTGAAATGCTTTCAGCCGCTTCTGCAACTTGGAGTATGCCTGCCAACTGCTCTGCATCTTCCTTAGTTCGAGCAGCCATCATAGAAATCATCCTGATGTCATAGTTTAACTTATCCATTCGAACCTCCAGATATTTTACTTCCTCAGCTATTTCATCATTATCAAAAAGAACAGCAGAATACGCTAAATCAATAATAAGCTCAGAAATATCCTTCATTTCTGTTAAGAGTTCTTTTACTGTTGTAGGCTCGTATTCAATTTCAGTAAATTCCTCTTTTTTCCACTTTGGTGTTCTTTGTAATTTTCCAAAAATACTTTTTCTTTTTTTCATACTCCAACTACTCCAATTAACAAAAATAAAAATATAATTCCTAGAGTATCACCAACGGTTGTAACTACTGGTGCAACTACATCATCAGGATCTAGACCCCTTTTAAAAGAAAGAAAAGCAGTAAGAACACTCATCAATACAACCACACAAATAAGAAGGAACCCTGTTGACACCAGTATAACTACAAACTCTATCAAGCCGATACCCATTCTTAAACCACCTAATAATGCCATGTAATAAATAACTATCGCAAGAATGATATAAGTGATAAAACCAATTAGTAACGAGTAAAACAAGTTCTCATGCATTTCTTTATCTTTCAAGCTAATAGTAATATACCCAACATGAAGACCAGAAGCCAAGCGTGCACCAAGAACACTACCAATATTACCCCCGACACTATTTATAACAGGGATAGAAATCAGAAAAACAGGGAAAAGTATTAACATATCCTGTCTTCCTTGAAGTATCTGCCCAGCAAAAATCTCAATAACAACAGCAACTGTAAGCAAAGGCAGCCCATGTTTAACTATTTTTTTCCAACTATAAATCACAGAACCACCTCTACCATAAACGCACTGCCAAATATGCAAAGCATCGTTACAACATCTCCAAAAGTAGCAAGAGCAGGACCCGTTATATTGTCAGGATCATAACCACGTTTGAACACAAGATAAATAATACCAATAGTCATCAAAGTAAGAATAACTGCCGATATTATCCCTGCAATCAAGACAATAACAATAATTTTCACCGGATCAGGATAAACACCAAGAGCTAACGATGAAACATAGGCTAAAACTCCAATAACAACTGAAACAAAAAAACTCAAAACAAGAGAACCCAGAATATTTTCTTTAAGATCTTTATTCCACAAATTATCAGCATCAATAATACCAAGGTGATAAGCCGAACCCAGACGTGAACCCAACGCTGTACTAATATTACCACGCATTGCAATAAGGGCAGGTATAACAACAATAAGACCAGGAATACTCCTAAACAGCTCTATCATTGCACCAAGAGTACTGCCAGCAACTATGGCACCCAAACCACACAAAATGACTAGGGGGAGGCTCTGTTTCACCATTTTCTTTGCATACATATTTTACAGCCCCCATATTTTTATTCACACCCCTGGTCTACAGATAACATGCTCTATATCTTTCCCACATCTGATCGGTATGTTCCTCAATAGCCTTTAATTTTTTAACATCCTTTTCGGGTTTAAAAAGATGTCTAAAACGACCCTGATATTTAATCCATTCCTCAATAGGTTTTCTCTCAATCTTTTTTTCAAGAATAAGCTTACTTTTACCATTAAACGTCATTTTATCATTTTCAAACTCATAAAGAGCCCATGCACCAGTTTCTACTGCCAGTATACCCATGTCAACAGTCTTCTCCATAGAAAAACGCCAACCAGGTGGACAAGGTGCCATTATCTCGATATATTTTGGGCCTTTAATGCCCTTGGCTTTTTTTAACTTATTATAGAGATCCTCGGGGTAGCTAACACATGCCTGAGCAGAATATGGTATGTGATGTGCCTGGATAATCTCTCCCATTTCTTTTCTAAACTCGGTTTTACCATCAACTGTTGTTGTAGTCCATGCACCATATGGTGTAGCGCCACTTCGCTGAATGCCTGTGTTTGAGTAAATTTGGTTGTTGTAGCAGATGTAGATGAAATTAGTCTGTCGTTCTAGAGCACCAGAAAGCGCCTGAATTCCAATGTCATACGTACCGCCGTCGCCAGCCCAAGCAACAACTGTTGTATCCTCCTTCCCTTGTTGTCTTAATGCTGCTTCTACACCAGAAGCACCAGCGGCAGCAGCTTCAAATGCTATGTTCATCACCGGGATATCAAACGACGTATGCGGGTGCAAACTCTCAATAACAGCAGTACAACAAGCAGGGACAACCATGATCGTGTTTTTACCTAGTGCCTTAAATACTATACGTAACCCCATTGTCGCAGGGCAACCTGGACACGCAGCGCTACCAGGGAGAACACATTCAGTATCTGGTAAATCTTTAATCGCCAAAATTTTACACCCCCTCTAATCCATACCATTCACAATCTTTTACTTTACCCTTGATAGCTTTTTTGCAAATTATTTCAATGTCATTATAAGTAACATCTTTTCCACCTAGACCTGCGATAAAACCATAAACCTTCGTGTCCGATTTATCATATAATGAGGCTTTTACCTCGCTAAACAATGCACCTTCAGATCCTACTGAAATATTCCGATCGATAACAATTAGATCTGCCTGTTTACCAAGTTTTAATATGTCCTCTTTTGGGAACGGTCGGAATGTACGAACTCGTGCAAGTCCAACTTTCAAACCCTCTTTTCTGAGGTTATCAATAGATACTTTACTCTCTGCACCAATAGCACCCATCGCAAGGAGAATATACTCTGTATTTTCAC
>JAUWBM010000074.1 GCA_030601705.1 Thermoplasmatota archaeon | reverse complement strand
TTGGAAACTCCTCCGCACTTCCACCAAAGGTTTTATTCCATTCTTCGGTACCATCAGCATCGGTCTTAATCAACCAAACATCTATATCTCCTACACCATAAGAACTTGTCTCCCCTGCTATAATATATCCGCCATCGGTGGTCTGCTGAACACAACAACCAAAATCGTAACCACTTCCTCCAAAGGTTTTATTCCATCCACCATCCAAAGGCTTATCTACAGGGTTTTTAACCTGTAATGAATTGTTTAAAGTCCCTACTGCGGGTAAAGCAGTTGCAATCAATAGCGTACATACAAAAATACCTAATAGTTTCTTTTTCATTTTTTTACCTCCCAATATATAAAATATCTTATATAAAGTATAATAGTTCTATTTAAATATCTTTCCCTATATATTTATTGCAACATCTGTAACAAAACAAATAGTTAGTGGACTGATTTCATCTCAATGTTAGTATTTCCTTAATCACGGATTCTTCTGGGTTAAAAAACACCCGTTATCTAAAAATTCGCTAACTTTATATATCCGTCTAATTAGCTATTGTCTAACGAGACAGACCCATGTTGGAAACACCGCCTCTGATGATACGATAGTATACGTTGAATCCGAGGAATAAAACTTAACAGTAGACTTCAGGTTGAACAATAAAAATTGATTTAACTTCAACCAATTTCTTCTCTCTTTTTTTCCTCTTTTAATAAATGAATTAAAAAACTCTGATTTTCCAGTTCTGTAACATATGGGGTATCACCTTTAGGTTGTTACAAAAGGGATGGTTCATTGGGCAACTCCGTTTATGGATGTGAATAAATAAGTATATTAGAATTTTATCACAGATTCTTCTGGCTAAAAACACCATACTTTGAACACTACAAAATGAACACTCAAAGAATGAACAGTACCCCTTTTCGGCTTTGTCGCAAAAGTCGTTTTTGTCTCTAAAGTCGGAATTTTGTCTCTAAAGTCTATTGACTAAGGAGAGGATTTGTATAATAAACCATGACAATGTTTGTATCGTACAATTAAATCAAAAAAATTTGGAGAGAGAATGTAGAGTTTTTTTAAGACATTTTTTTAATCATATCTAAAGATGACAAAATACGTCTTTGAATAAAAGTTGTTGTTGTAGTCCGATTCATCAATAGTATGCTGTGGGTTGACCACACAATCAAAACGGTAAAAACCAAAAATTGGAAGATTCGATTCATATGCGAAAAAAAGATCATATGTCTCTCCTGGTGATACGCCACTGGATATTTTACCGCTTGAACGATAAAAGCGAACAGTTTTAATCGGGAATTTACCTAAGAAGAGACGTTTGATAGTAACTTCTAAATCGATAAAATCATAGGTTGTTTCATTTCCAATATTTTTAATTCTACAGAGGTACTCGTCTTCGTACCAGTTTTCCGGTTTTGTTGCAATTCCTTCGATAATTAAATCCGGTTTCCCACTACTACCAGTGTTTTGCAGCTCCGTTTTATCAATACTTGTTGAGCTTAATTCAGGCATAGCAACAGCTGAAGGCAACAATAGGATTGCAACTGCTATGATACTACCTATTAGGATTTTCTTATTCATTATATCTACCACCCTAAAATATGTACTAATCTGTATAGTAATGGGAGCTTTTCACACAATCGTTGGAGCCATATATTCTGTGATTGTTGGTTCTTTGACCGCCAGATGAATAATTCCGACCATTCACTCTCATAACCCCAAATGTCTTTGGCTTTGCAACGAAGGATATAGTTTTCTTTCTCATACCACGCATGACTTGCTGTTGCCGGCTCTCCAGATGCAAATGGACCTGTGATAGTTTCTTCCCCAGTATCATCACCCCAATCAACAATATATTCTGCGATGTCATCACCATCAGGGTCTATTGCACTGAATGTGTATTCGTATTCTACTCCTACTATGGGATGTGTTTGACCATGTATTTCTGGTTTGTCTGGCGGTTGATTATCTCCATTAAAATTTACATTAACTGCTGATGTTGTAGTTACAAGAATCAGTATTGCAACTGCTACTAAACTACCTATTAGGATTTTCTTTCTCATTTTGCTTTCCCCCATATTAATAATGCAGAGGTGATATAAGTTTTTATCTGTGGCAGAGGGTTTGGTACGATTTTCATTGGTTTTGTTCTTTTGATTACTATTTTATGGGGTTTGGAGTCTCGGAATGTCCATGTTCATCGCTATATACTTTATATTCAATCCTTTTTATTTGTGCTGTTATTCTTCTTTTTTGCTGGTTCTTTTTATTATATTCTTTCTAATCTGTAATATCTATTATTAAGTGCAAATTCATGAAAAAAAGTACAAAGCCAAAGCATGAGAAAAATTAAAATATCATTTAATCCATGCAGATCTAAATTAAAAACAACTTTAAAATAATCGGATGGGATGTCGGATGAAAAAAAGGAGATATATTACACCTGGGGAGGCGAACTAAACAAAAAGATCGGCAAAAGGTTATTAGCCAATTATTACGGTAATACGCTAATTTTTAACAAAAAAATATAAATATATAATGGATATATAAATATATAGAGAGTTGATAGAAATCACATCTTCAGGTTCAAATGAGTTATTAAATTATACTTCATATATTGCAATTAAAAAATTCCAGAAAAAAACAGATAGACTACCATCTGGCTTATTTTTTAATAAAATAATGTCGCTTGCTCATAAACAATTAAAAGAAAAAGGAATTGATATTGGACTTCCCCATTATTGGTATCGATATGGAGACCAAGTACATAAAAGGGAAATGCCAAAAGCGATAACTTGGAATCATGAAAGTCCAATAAAAACAACAGTAGAATGGAGTTCTGTAAAACCAGATTTCTATAACGACAGTACATATAGATTAATAAATAAAACAGTTGCTGAGGTTGTAGAAAGATATGCTGGGAATAGAAAGGCAATCATACAGGAAGTTTACAGTTATGCTCCATATGATTTCCAAAGAGAAATACTTGCATTAAGGAGCATCATTAATGGATGGAGAAATGCCTTAAACTGGGATACAAATAGTTATAAAACTATCTCTAAAAAAGTTATAATTGATGCATTATCAAAATTTCCCGAAGATGACTTTTCAGAAATCAAAGAAGAATTTCAACTTACAAGGGAATTGGTTAAATCAATTCTAAAAGATGATGATTGGAGTTTTGAATTGTTTCAATATATATGTAAAGAATTTTGGTTTTATTTTTGTTATCATCTAAGATTACGTAAAAATGCAAGGGAAAACATTCCAAAAGGAGTGGTATCATACTGGGAAGGGCGTCTTGATTTTGAAAAGGATAGATTTAGACGTGTTCTTGGAGATATTATTATTCAAGTTAATAGGAGTCAACCTAATATAAAAAAGGATCCTCTTATTGAAAGAGAATACATCTGGAGAATTAAAGATTTAGAAGAAACTACAATGTTAATAAATGAGTTTTTTGATGATACATAAATAATAAATTATTTTAATACTTTGTTTATATTCTTTTTGAAAGAGATGAATGTTCCATTAATAATTGATACTTGTAGTTTTTTTGACAGGACTTTTATGCATAAATTAAAAACATATCATGGACGTAAAATATGTCCTGCTGTTGCGTATGCTGAACTTTGTGTACATTTTATAAAAAATAGACGTAAGGACGATCATTTTGTTGATCGAATGCTTGGGAAATTAGATATAGAAATTGAACAGTTTGATGCAAGAAAAGCAAAATATGCTGCTAAATATTGCCAAGATGGTCCCGATTTTGTGAAAAATCATAGAGATTATTTCATCGGAGCGCATGCTTATCCGCCTCCAAGGACTATGATCACTAATAACGTAAAACATTTTGAATTTTTAGGAAACATAAAAATATATTCTTGTTGTGATATTTGTAAAATAATCTGATTTATTTATTGTTATTATTTTCCGATATTTTTTTTAAGGAACAATGAATATTGATTTTAATGCCTGCTTTAATAATAGTGAATGAATTTAGTCATATGGGTGGTTTAGAATTTATTCAGAAAAAATATCCTAAATTAGAAGAGGAAATCAAAAATATAGTTTTAACAGCACCTATTGGTCATAAATCTAAAAAAAGTGATGAAAAAACAAAAATTGGAGAAATAGTTTGGTCTGGAAAAGATTTTAACAAACCACTAAAAGATAATTTTAAGAAATTTGGTTGGTCTAAGAAAAGACTTAAACTTGAACACGGAAATGTGGAAGTTGATTTTTTTAAAGAACGAATTGCAATAGAAGTTCAATTTGGAAAATATTCTTTCGTAGATACTGATTTTATGAAATTTGAGATATTTCATTATAATGATTTAATAGATGCTGCAGTTGAAATTTTACTCTCACATAGATTAATGAAAGGAATGTATAGTGGTCCTGCTGATTTTGATCAGGTTGTTGCAAGAATTAAAGGTCGAGGAAAAAATAACCCTACTATCCCTCTTTGGATTATTGGTGTGGAGTGTAAGGAGCAATAAATTCATTAAATTTAATCATTAATAATTATGTTAGTAACTATCTAAATTTAACAATTTCCCTTAGACAATAAAATTTCATTTTTATTTCTTCCTTTCTGGCGTTATAATTACAATTAGATTCCCATTTTCGGCTTTTAATTCCCAATCTAGTTTATCCCCGTCTTTCAAATTAAATTGATTTATTATAGCTGCTGGAACAGTAGTCCTGAAGGAATTAGAAATGGTAGAAGCTTTGGCAATTGTTGTTTTAAAACCCATGCTAATCAAATCTAAATACATTAATGATTATATAACTTTTACTACTATTTTCACTATTTTTAATACTGTCACTTATCCTACCGGCTTTGCACTTAAAGTACTACTTTTTTACGACTTTAGGTGCAGAAATGAGACTTTAGGTGCAAGCAAGTGAAAAAGTATTTATAAAGGAATTTATAATAGAATATTGGGGATGTTATGGTAAAAAAAAGAAAAAAAGTTTAAAATTCGAAGGTTTTTGGAACGTTAACAATCCTAATATGGTAAGTCGAACGGCCATGGTGTTTCGCTAGGACTTATATGTTTAGTTCTCACTGGAATGAACCATAACTTTCCCTTGACAAAAAGGTGCACCCGATCATCACAGTAGTTGCCTATCCAAATATTAAGGAAACCTACAACGCTTATAGTTTCAAAAAACCCCCATTCTTCTTCAGATTTGTAAAAAGCATTTCCCATAATCAAATTAAGAACACCTACGTATAATAGATAGATGCCATATCCAGAATTTACAAATTCGTTAAATATAACGAGGTTATATCGTGATTTTCCATCCTCTAAAGATACGCCAATATCACAATTTTTTAGAATGTTATGTAAAATAGTGTTATAACCACTGTTTACCAATTGAATACCAACTCCACTCGCCAAGCTAATGTTTTTAATGGTGTTTCCATAAATTAAATTTCCAGCTGACCCACACAGATAGATCCCCGCCTTTCTGCATCCATCGATGATATTAAGACGGATTTGATTTTCACTCCCTTCATCTCCTTCATCAATAAAAATCCCATAGTCACAATTCACAATTTTATTCCAAGCAACATGTATACATTCTTCATCTAATTTTATTCCCATCTCTGTGTCATCTTCACCTTCTATATAAAAATTCTTTATCTCTGCTCCTTTAGTACGAATTAAAATCATGTAGTTTTTCGTGCCATCCCAAATAATTTTAGTTCCCTCATTATGACCATCCTGACCAATAAGAAATATTCTCTTATCCACATCAACGGTTTCTTTGTAAGTCCCATTATATACGTAGACGATATATCCTTCCGATGCATTTTCAATACCCTGCCATATATACTTATAAGGCCACCAAAAAGTTCCATTACCAGGATAAACTGAATCATTATCGACATAGATGATATTTTCTTCAAAATTCAAAGGATTTGTTTCATTTTCAAGTAAACATTTTTCTTCCACGACTAAAGTTCCTAATGCAGATACTACACTTGTTCCAACTAACAACATTATTATTCCAAAAACTAGCCCCTTTTTAACTAACTTATTTCTCATAATTTTTCCTCCACAAATATATATTTTTACAATTGTAATATATTGTTTTAATTTAAATCTTTCGAATAAAATAGTAGTTCGGCAAGCGGGTAATGCAAATTGACAATTGAATAACTTGTCAATCACCTTTTTTTATATTCAGATTAGAACCCACGCAGAACCATAGAGAATCTGCCATTTCTAGGTTGAAAAACCTGTTTTTTAACCTAGCTTACGCTGACTAAGCTGCCTGTTATCGGCTTTGCACCTAATGTATGGTTTTTGGTCGACTTTAGGTGCAAACTTGACTTTAGGTGCAAAGCTTATCCTACCTAAAAGTTTATATACTAGATGTGCATATATCTTATATAGGTAGGAACTAAGGTAGGATTTAATACAGTGCCTATCGAAAGACATAAAACAAAGACATGCATTGCCTCACTCTCTCATTAGGGGGTGAGGAAACTCAATGACCCAGCAATATATGTTAAGAAAACTATTCGAGGCTATCAGTATCAAACTACCTTAGGAAACTACCAAAACCGAAAAGGTAAAGGTAGTATGATAGGTAAACCACGCAAAGAAAAGCGAGAAACATCGAGATATGAACGGCTAAGAGAAGAAAGAGCGAAGATTATTCTTTCAAGAGAAAACGCAATACACATGATAGATAAAGGGCTGTTCGCTGTCCAATCACAAAAAGGAATTAGGCAATATAGGGTTGAATGGTCTGGAGATGGATGGAAGTGTAACTGTCTTGATTTTGTAAAGAACAATAGACCATGCAAGCATATTATTGCAGTGGAACATTATCTTGTGGGATACGTAACCATTGAAGGGGAAGAACCAAAAACAGAACCCATCACATATTCACAGGATTGGCAAGCCTACAACATGGCACAGACCCATGAGATAGAGTTATTCGATCATTTGCTAAGTGAGTTGACTTCTATCGTTGAAGAACCAGAGCAACATATGGGCAGACCCAAGATAAGACTGAAAGATCAGATATTTTGTTGTGTCATGAAAGTGTATAGTCATTTATCACTACGAAGATCGCAATGTCTCTATCACCAAGCATTAGAAAGACAACAGATCGCTTATGCTCCTCACTACAACGCTATATCTAGGACATTGTTAAATCCTGAAATAACACCATTATTATATGATCTTGTGCGTTTGTCCGCTCTTCCCCTTGCAGGAATCGAAAAAGATTTTGCTATAGACAGTTCAGGTTTTCGATGTTCTTCATTTGGAGAGTACTGTGAATATGCACATGGGACTAAAAGGATGCATAACTGGTTGAAGGTTCATATTTGTACAGGTGTTAAAACAAACATAGTGGCTGATGTGGTTATAACTGGTGAACATGGAGCAGATAGTCCACAGCTTGAAAAACTGGTACGCCGAACGGCAGAGGGATTTAACATAGGTGAAGTTACTGCCGATAGTATCTATTCATCTCGTAAAAACTTAGGAATTGTTGACAGGTATGGTGGCACTGCATATATACCTTTTAAGAAGAATGCCACTGGCAAAACTGGGGGAGCATTGTGGAAAAAAACATTTCATTACTTCCAACTACACCATGATGAGTTTGAAGAACACTATCACAAAAGGTCGAATGCCGAATCTACTTTTTCAGCTATCAAAAATAAATTTGGAGAGATAATCAAATCACGGAATCGAATAGCTCAGGAGAACGAAATGCTGTGCAAGATTATTGCTTACAATATCACGGTTCTCATTCATGCGATGTTTGAGTTAGGAATTTCTCCATTTTTTATAATGTCAGATAAGAAGTGAGATGAGTTTCATATGTCCTACCCCAGGCACATAAAATATAGTTTAACAAGATCCTTTTAAAATTTCTTTACACTCTTTATATCGATTTTCATACTCAAATTTATTATGTAAGGGTTTAATCATTTTTACCAAATCAATAATTTCCTTTTCATTCTTTCCAGGATGCTTATTATAAATATAAATAAAAGTTGTTAATAATGCTAATTGTTTTGCAGGCATCCTACTATAACTGTCAATAATATCAACAATTTTTTGATCCCACCGTGTTCTTTTTCGTACAGTCTTATCTAGATATTCTGAAACGAAATTCATCTCTTTATTTGGTACAATTTTTGAACCATATCCACTAGGATCAGAATGTTTATTGATCAAATGAGCATTTTCTAAAAATTCAATATCTTTCATTAATTCAAAGGACCAAGGACCATAATCATATATTATGTATTCGTAATCAAATGTAACATTGTTTTTCATTATCATTAAATAAATCAACTTTTGAATAGCAGTTTCTCCGCTTCTATCCATTCTTTTATTTAATTTGTCTAATATGTATATTAGTAGTTTTATTCGACTTTCAAATTTCATTAACAGCTACGCCTCACAAAATAATAATTTTTTTGAATTTCTTCCCCAATTTTTGAAATGTCAGGCACTATCTCCTCCTTATCTCTGGCAACATAGACCCGAAACAAATCTATACTCTTTAAACTATCGATAAGTTTAGATTCATCTAGAATGTCAGTTAAATTATGGCTCTTATCACATATTAAAAATCTCATTTGCTCAAATTTATTGGTCATTGTTGCACTTCTTTTAAATAATATTTTTCCTTCTTGTATTTCATCATAAAATTTATCTTCTATTTTTTCTTTCAATTCTTTAAAGACCGATTCTGAAATTTTTTGTGGTTTAACATCCTTAAATTTTTCACTATCTATTTTATTTCCATCGATTTCGACCGCACGTTTATGATGTTGTCTATTCATAATTATTCGAGCCATTTCGTGTCTTTTCCCTTTATATTTTTTATTGCTATCTTGATAAATATTATTTAATAATATAAAATCATTCAACTTTAAAAAATTATCTGTTTGTGTAAAATCTATTGGTTTTTTATCTCGCCTTTTATAAAATTCAACGAATTTCTTAGTATAATCTCCCAAATGAAGATCATAAGCTACTCTTGTTTTATGAAAATATACTTGAAGAAATATCCAATATCGTGCATATATTAAACCTTCTGCTGCATGAATACCACCCTTTTCTAAACATAACTCAGGATTATTATGTCGATCATAACTTAAAATAAAAGTATCAATTAATCTATGACAATCAAATAAACCGTATTTTACTCCTGTATGTAATGAATCACGAATTAAATAATCTATTCGATCAACACCAAGATCTCTAGTTATTATCTTTCTCAGTAACTCAAGTTTGGCGTCACCAATCTCATGCTTGTCGTCAATTAGTAGAGCAATAACCTCAGCCGAAATATTCATATTGGATGGACAGTGATTTTCGATTCTATTTCTCATATCGGCATCTAAGATAATTTCTTTGCCCCTTTGTTCATGTTTCATACCCCAAATTTTATCTGATTCAGAGGCATGTGAAAATGGATAATGCCCAATATCATGTAACAAACATGCAACTCTTAGTATCTGTCTATATTTTTTAATCTCCTTACCAAAAATACTGTTTATTATGAATCTATTTTTAAATTTCTTATTTTTTATTACATCAAATAATCTTGTTGCAATCTCCATAGTTCCCAAAGAATGATCAAATCTGGTATGTTGTGCTCCAGGATATACAAAATAGGTCATGCCTAGTTGATGAATATATCTTAATCTCTGAAAATAAGGTGATTCAATTATTTTCTTCTCATAGTTATTTATATGGATAAAATTGTATATCGGGTCCCTAAATTCTTTAGTGTCAGTTCCCATTTCTTTTCTTTCCTCAACAATTGTATCATATCCATCTGATATATTGTTTTCTATGTTAACAATAAAGATAATAATGAAATAATGCTGAAAGGTGTGCCTGGGGATTTCTTTTTCCTCCCAGCATTCGCTAATTAATTCACATAAAATTGAGTTTGTTTTCATTCCCATAGTAAGAAAATAATAGTCATCTTTGGATATAAACCTGAAAAGGGGATAGATGAAACTATTGTTATTAATCAAGTGCATCACCTCTGTAAAAAGTAGGTGGGAGATGCCTCGGAAAAATCTTTCTATTACAAAGAAACAAGAATTGAAGAGATCATCTCCCATTTTTGATATAGAAATATTTAAAGTATTGTATTCATTTATGGTAAATATTACAAAGAAACAAGAATGGATTGCCTTTGCCTCTATCAGGTGATGGGGGAGGCAAATAGCAGTTATTTCTTGTCTACCAATGAAAAGGTGAGAGAGATATGGAACGGAATTGCTATATCTACCAAATTCAGGATTGGAAAGAACCCAATTCTGTGTTTCGCCATTCGGAAACACTATTCCAAAAAAACAGAATGGAGGAGAGTGAAAAAGCCTAATGGATAATGCAGCCCAAGCCTTTGGAACAGTACTAATTGTACTATTGGGTATCTTATTCTTTGCTGTACTGCTTGTCTGGAGTATACTTACGGCAAATGTATGGGGTACTGTGATCGGTGCTTTTGGGGAAGGGGGCTGGATATGGGCAACGAAAAATTTTCTATAAGATATTGGCAAATCGAAAGCGTCATCCTCTAATAATAAATGCTTTCGATCTGCCCCCTTATAGTTTCCTAAAGATGGAAATTGGAATGCTTTAAGAAACCATAAAATGTATACATTTTGTGGTATTTTATCTTTTAGCATTACAATTTCTATATTTTTTAATTTATTTAAAAATTGGTTATTATAAACATCGTATTGATAAACCAGTTCTTGTGAATCAATGAAAGTATTAGATTCTTTCAATTCATAATACATATTCTGTACCTTTTTGTCTCTAAAGTCCCTTTTTTGTCTCTAAAGTCACCTTGAAAAACGACTTTTGAGGCAAAGCTCCCCTTTTCGGAACATTTAAATACCATATTGTATATGCACGTGTCAATACGTATTGAAACGTATATGGATGTGAAGATTGTGAGTAAAGGAACCTTAGTTGGATTCTCATTGCTGATAGGTGGTATACTCATATGGATAGCATATGGACTATACCTTGGCTTTGAGGAAATAATGCAGGCACTAGATCTTGTGACAGGGTTTGTCATCGGGTTGATAGTAATAGGGCTGATCGTTCTATTCGTATCAATCGTCATTGAACAACGAAAAGATGCAAAGAAGATGAAAGAAGAAATTAAAAAGGAGGATCTGGAACCATGATTATTACCAACACAGAGTTTGTGACAGGGAAAGAAATAAAAGAAATGCTTGGGCTGGTAAAAGGAAATACCGTTCAAGCAAAAAGCATTGGAAAAGATTTCAAAGCAGGACTTCGAAATATCGCTGGTGGAGAAATTAAAGAATACACAGAAATGCTTGCTGAATCACGAGAGGTAGCATTAAAGAGGATGAAAGATAAAGCAGAAAAATTAGATGCAGATGCAATCATAAATGTGAGATTTATGACCTCATCAATTATGGGCGGTGCAGCAGAAATGCTGGCATATGGAACAGCAGTAAAACTGAAGTAGATAACATGGGAATTACAAATACAATACTTATTGTCGCTGGAGCAATCGTTGCCTTATTTGGGATTGGTGCATTTTTACACCCAAATCTTGCACGATGGATCAACGCACCAGGAACTCCAATTATCAAAGCAATTATTGCCCTAGTTATTGGAATAATACTCATTATTGTCGGCTTTGTCTTTCAATTTACTGTATGAGTAAGATATTATGAAAAAAGTAACAATAACGCTGGGCGAAGAAGTGTGGAAATGGTGGAAGGACAACCCTTGGATTAATCTTTCTCAGCTTGCAGAACGGGAACTCCATAGAATACGTATGCTAGAGGAAAGAGTCCTTGGAACCTGTCCAGAATGTGGCAATCCAAAGTTACGATTCGACGGTAAAACATACCGTTGTTCTAAATGCGGATATGAATACAGGTGAAAAAGATGAGATTCTGCCCACGATGTGGATCAAAAAACATTAATTGGGTTCTACCTCAAGATTGGTCAAAATGGGAATGTAAAGACTGCGGATACATAGGAGCATTCATCATAGAAGATGGGGAAATTGCAGATGAAATCAAGAAAGAATACCTTAAAAACAAAGAAAAGATAGAAGGTGGAGGTAAGAAACCATGATGGTGGCGACAACAGACACACTTCCTGGAAGAGAAGTAACAGAAGTATTGGGTGTCGTCTTTGGAAGCTGTGTTCAAACCAAACATGTTGGAAAAGACATAAGAGCTATGGGGAGAACAATAATCGGAGGAGAAGCAAAAGGATACACTGAGCTTATGGAAGAATCAAGACGTACAGCTATGCAAAGAATGATAGAAGACGCCAAGAAACTTGGAGCGGATGCTATTGTTGGCATGCGATATGCAACAGCGCAGACAATGCATGGCGCAGCAGAACTAATCGCTTTTGGAACAGCGGTAAAAACCCACTAAAAAATTGAGGGATAAAATGGTTGCAGTTGACGTAAAAAATCTTGTAAAACACTTTGGATCGACTGAAGCAGTAAAAGGCATCTCATTTACTGTAAATAAAGGAGAGATATTTGGGCTTATTGGTCCCAATGGTGCTGGGAAGACTACGGCACTCAGAATTGTATCTACACTGCTTCAGATAACTAAAGGATCTGTAAATATCTTAGGATTTGATGTGAAAAAAAAGCCAGATGAGATCAGAAAACTCATCAGTTATCTCCCCGAGGACGCAGGTGCATATAAAAATCTCACAGGAAGAGCGTACCTCCGATTTATTGCAAATTTTTTTGAAAAAAGATCAACACAAGAAATGGTTTCACTGGGAGTTGAAATTGCAGATCTTGGAGAAAGAATAGATGATAAAGTTGATACCTACAGCAAAGGTATGAAAAGACGGTTACTAGTGGGAAGGGCGCTTATGACGGAGCCAAAGCTTGCTATTCTTGATGAGCCTACTTCAGGTCTTGATGTCATAAACGCTCAAGAAATCAGAAAGATAATAAAAAATACTGCCAAGAATGGAACTGCAGTTCTTCTTTCTTCTCATAACATGCTTGAAGTAGAATATATGTGTGATCGTATAGCGCTTATTGCAGAAGGAAAAATAGTTGAAGAAGGTACACCGAAAGCGTTATTGGACAAATACAATGCAAACAACATTGAAGAAGTCTTTACTCGGGTGGTAGCATGAGTGCACTTGGAAATATTATAAAAAAAGAACTAAAAGAACTGCTCACACCTGCAACAATTCTTCCTATTGTTGTCATCGCAATTATATTTGGCTCAATTGGAAGTTCAATAGAAGGGATACAAGAAGGATTTGATGAAAAACCAGTACTAGGATTCATCAATGAAGACAACAGCACCCTTTCAACAATAGTAACATCTATTCTGGAAAATGAATCTGAAGTTATCTTCAATTCATCTGACATTGCAGATAAACAATATGGATTGGAGCAGGTGAAACAACAAGATGGTATGGCGTTGATTGTAATTAATAAGAATTTT
>JAUWBM010000181.1 GCA_030601705.1 Thermoplasmatota archaeon | reverse complement strand
TTGGAAAGTTATACGGCATAATGTGACTAATTCTACATATTTTCAGAGCATTGAAAAAATGCAAATGAAAATTAAGGGATTCTTATCAGGGCATGATTTCAATCTTAATCCTTCCAATTACTTATGTCGCTGACTAAAATTCTATTATGCAACATTTTTTGCATCACTGCATTGGTGTTATCTCTACACCCCTTTGTTTCTAGGGTTTTTTGGGGAGGATAAAAAGGGGATTCAAAATAAAACTAAGTCTCCCACAAGAATCTTCGCAAGTATAACTAATGTTGAAACAACAATGAGTATAGCAATAAATTGTTTTGCTCCATCATTCATTTTTTATCATCTTGAGCTTTTAACAGTAGCTCTGAATGCAAAAATCTACGAAGGAATAAGTTTCCAACAGGGGGGAAATAGCGAAAAGGACTCAACAGATTTTAGCCAATTTCAACAAAGAAAATAAGAAAGAAGTGAGTTTAGTGTTAATATGGGCTTTTCTCTTCAAAAAAGAACTTGAGTTTCATGAGTATATCTCTCTGCTCCTTGCTCAATTGCTTGTTCTACAGATAACTTGTCTTTCATAAGAAATATCCTGTCACTACCGATTTCTGTTTGCTCTATCGAACTCTTCAAAATAGTTGCATATTTTTTGAATCGGTCTATTTTCACTATGTATTCACTTAGATCTTCAATGAGATTCGTATCAAAACCAACCTTCCAGAGATATTTGATGATCTTGTTTCGTTCACTAGCTGTACTACATTCAAACCGATACTTCTTTTCATTGTAATATTTAGATAGTTCTTCGAATACTTCTCTGTCGTTGAAATAGTGTTTAAAGCAGTATAGCTTCCCTATTTTGAAGATGTTGATTTTTTTCCTAGTTATATCAAATTCCATATGCATGATACCTGGAATATTTCTATAGGATTTTACGGAGTCTAGTTTGGATGGGATGGCAACAATGTTGAATTATGAAGTTATTCACATCGTAACCTCCTAACTAGACTCCATACTTGTTATCACTTTTTGGTAGATAAAAATAACCTTACATTCGGGAGCCTAGCCCGGATTGGGATGCATCAATGAAAATTGGAATTTCCATATTGCATTTCCGAACTAGACCCCCGTTGTTGTTATAGTTCTTTGATACATAAACATGGCGGTAATCAGTTCGTTCTTTCCTTATACTAAAGTTTTTGGAAACAAACGGAAACTGGGCTCAATCTGTTCAGAATTATTGAAGAACTCATCATCGTCCACAAAATCAAAAAGACTTCGATGAATAAGACATCTGCTTCTCCAGTATGCATCATGTTTCCTTTTGTACCTTTCCAATAGCTTCCTCTGATCCTTATTTGATACCTTTACACCAAGGAGATAAGCCATCTCCTCAATTGCCCTTCGGGCAAGCCCGAATACATCAGCGATTTCTTGCTACGTCCAACTGTGTTTTCCAGCCGTAACTTACTGTGTTCAGGGGGAAAAAGTGTTCCTAAGCTTTCTTTATTCTGAGTCCGCCAATTCCAATAGGCTCTATAATCAGCATGTCGCCTGCCAGCTACAATAGCATAACTGGAATCCCTAAAAATTCGGTTAAGATAATTAACCGAAACGACTATATGTATGATTTTGTTTGGATAAAATTAATTGAGTACGCATATGAGTAAACATCCTTTGTTTTTCAACCCTTTTTATCCTCCATAAAACCTAAAAAGAAGGAGGATTGGTTTTTTAAACAAAGAGACGTTATGAAATTGGTAAAGTATGGATAGGAAAGAGAGAGAAATATTTGAATTAATGATGGGTTGGAAAGAAGAATCATCTAAGGAAACTACAGACGAGAATGATTTTATCCCATTTCCAGATGGTTGGACAATTCTTAACCTACAAAACAAGATTGACTTATTAAAAAATCTAAAAGGATACAATAATGAATGTTCGATAGAATCACGAACAAGCAGAAAGTCGCCTGAGAATAAATGATTTAAATGAATAATCATCTTTTGATAGTCTGTAATCCCTTTTTTCCTTCCACAAAAACAAGGGTTTTTACCTGGGTAGAAAATGTTGAAAGATTTTTAAAGAAGTAAAAAAAGAGGCTTATTTTTTATCTATTATAGTAACATATTTATACATTGTGAGTAATATCTATTTTGAGGTGAGGCGTTTGAGAAGAAGAGAAAGTTACGTATTGGATGAAAAGGAGGATAAGGCAGTCCAAATATTTACGGAGCTGGGGATGCCAAAAAATATGGCTAAGACATTATTGTATCTCTCCCAAGTTTCAGAGTGTAAATGTTCTGATATTGAACATGGAGTAGATCTGCGTCAACCCGAATTGAGCATAGCGATGCAGGAACTACGCAAAAGAGGATGGGTAAAAAAGCGGGATCTTAAAAAGAAAGGTAAAGGCAGACCGGTTCATATCTATAAATCTACAATGGATTTATCTAAAATATTGAAATCCTTCGAGCAGGATAAAATAAAAGAATTAGAAACTGTTAAGAATGATATATCGGAGCTTAAAAATATTATCGAATGTAGATAAATCCTAACTTTATTTTTCTTTCATCAACCCTACTCTCAGAAGAAAACAGCAAGTTGTAAAGGTTTTTATATAACCAATTATTATGGAATTGGAGGAAGGGGAGGAGAAAAACTATGGCAGAAGAAAGAAGAACTGATGAAAACGTAATATATGTTGGAAACAAACCGCCGATGAGCTATGTACTCGCAGTCGTAACACAGTTCAATAGCGGTTCAGACGAGGTTATAATAAAAGCTAGAGGCAGAGCCATTAGCAGAGCAGTAGACGCAGCAGAAATCACAAGAAACAGGTTTGTAACAGATGCAAAAGTAAAAGAGATAAAAATTAGTACTGAGAGCATTACCAATGACGAAGGTAGAACATCTAACGTATCTTCAATTGAAATATGCTTAGCTAAAAAGAAGAGCAAATAGGTAGAACGGTAAGCCTACAGGATGATGTCTATATCTAGTTTTTCTGCGAGTTCCTTGTAGCGGTTTCTGATAGTTACTTCTGTTACACCTGCTTCGTCTGCTATCTCACGTTGAGTTTTCCGTTCACCACAAAGTACTGTTGCAATATACAGAGATGCAGCTGCCACACCAGTCGGACCACGACCGCTTGTAAGTTCTTTATCTGCAGCTTCTTTTAAAATCTCTAATGTTTTCGCTTGAACATCGCCACTCAGTTTTAGTTCACTGCAGAATCTTGGAATATAATCCGGGGGTGTTGTAGGCTTCAATTTTAATTTTAATTCACGGGCGATGTATCTATAGTTTCTCCCAATATCCCTCCTTGACATATTTGCTATATTACTTATTTCATCAAGTGTTCTTGGTACATGACACTGTCTACATGCAGCATACAAAGCTGCAGCGGAAACACCTTCGACGGTTCTACCTCTAACCAACTTCTTTGATGCCGCTTTACGATAAATCATAGCAGCAGTCTCTCGTACAGTTCTTGGAAGACCCATGCGTGATGACATTCTATCAAGATTAGAAAGAGCG
>JAUWBM010000163.1 GCA_030601705.1 Thermoplasmatota archaeon | reverse complement strand
TTGGAAAGTTATACGGCATAATGTGACTAATTCTACATATTTTCAGAGCATTGAAAAAATGCAAATGAAAATTAAGGGATTCTTATCAGGGCATGATTTCAATCTTAATCCTTCCAATTACTTATGTCGCTGACTAAAATTGACTAAAAGTGCTGTCATAAATAGACTTATTAAATTAATAAAAGATAATGGATTGAGGATTGATGTATAGTTTATGAAAATTATTACATTTCTTTCAGATTTTGGTACAAAAGACGGATACGCGGCTCAGATGAAAGGAGTTGCATTAAGCATTACAGATGCACGACTGATTGATATAACACATGAGGTTACGCCTCAAAATATTCGTGAAGGCGCATTTATCCTTAGAAGCGTTGCTCCACATTTTCCAACTGGAACAGTTCATGTAGCTGTAGTAGACCCTGACGTAGGTACTGAGCGGCGCGGCATCTTGATAACTACAAGTAGGCATATTCTGATTGGACCAGATAATGGTCTCCTAATGCCTGCAGCACATTTTCTGGGTAATTTTATCGTTTATGAGATTTCAAACGAAAAATACATGCTCGATTCCATATCAAGTACATTTCATGGAAGAGATATTTTTACCCCTGTTGCGTCGCATATAACAAATGGCGTACCATTTAAGGAGATAGGAAACCGAATTGATGATTTTGTTGATTTGGATTTTGGACAAGGTGAGATTAGAGAAAATGCTGCCACTGGAAAGGTGATTCATATTGACAGGTTCGGAAATATTATAACAAATATAACTGGAGAAACATTGTCAAAAGGTCTAGCTTACAATAAAAACATTATGGTGTTTATTGGTGAAAAGTGTATAGAAATACCTTTTGTGAAATCCTATGGTTTTGCAAAAAAAAGGGAGATGCTTGTCACCATTGGGAGTAGCAACCTCCTCGAAATTGGTATAAATCAAGGTAATGCAGCAAAGAAATTATCTATAAAAGAAGATGATAAAGTAGAAATACTGTTTGCTTAGAATTCTTTCTTTTTTAATCTGTCAATTGTAGTGTAACTATTTCCCCCGATATAGTATAATGGTTGGATTTTGTTTATCGTTAATAGGTCGTTTTTGAATGTATTTTCGTCTGCTTGCACTGCAACAATCTCCCCAATAAATAACGTATGATCTCCAACTGTTAAGTTTTGAACCATTCTGCATTCTAGATGAGCATAGCATTCTTTTATGACAGGTACTTTTACCTTTTTAGCAGGAGATAATGTTAATGTAGTTTCGTCAATTTTATCTGTTGATCTACCAGAACGCGTTCCGCAGAAATGTGCTTTTTCAACCATTTTGTAATGAACAAAATTGACTACAAACTCTTTGTTTTTCTTTATTAAATCGTGAGAATATCTGCTTGGAGCTAATGAAATGCCATACAATGGAGGCTTTTTTGAGATGGGAGTATGCCATGCTATTGTTATGACATTTGTTTTGCCGTGCTCATCGTTACATGTCACTAAAACCGTTTGCATCGGAAACGAGTATTGGTAGAATTTTTCTATGCTTCCATCAACTTTCATATTATCTTCCTCTTAAATGTTTAGGACGTTTTAAAATTTTATGACGCTATCCAATAGCCCATGTGCATAATTTATGCACCCAAAAGCAGTGAAATAATCTTTTTTTTCTAAATAATATTTTGTATCTTCATAATATTGACTTGCAAGTTCAACTATTTTATTCTGCTCTCCATCTACGCCTCTTTGTTGTATTTTTTGAAGGTTTTCTTCAAACATAACTATATCCTTTTTTATTCTTGTTTTTTCATCCATAGGATCTTACTTGTGAGATGGAATATATAGAAATAAACTTTTTACTATTTTTGTATTTTTATCGTTTACAATCCGATAAAATGTTTTGTCGCTTTTCAAACGACAAAATGAAAAACTATTTAAACTTGTAAAACAACAATTTTTATTAAAATTAAAAAATAAATTGGTGCAAATTAATGAGTAAACCCAGGTTGCGCGTAGACAAAAGTACAGAGAGGGCAGTGCATGAAATATTGAAATCTAGAGCTAAATCGAGAATTTATATATATTTACTCAGGAAAAATGGGACGGTCAGTGAAGATATCATAAAAGGCACCAAACTTCACCCAAGTACAGTTAGAGAATTACTTTCTAAAATGTATGATCAGAAATTAATTTATCGGGAAAAACTAAAAAACGACAGCATAGGAAAAAATCCCTACCTCTACAGAGCTGCTTCTCCCATTAAACTTTTGCAAAAATATGCTAAAGAGATGGAAGGCAGGTTAAGCAAAATTGCAAATCTAACCGGGAAAAAAGATGAAAATACCAAATACGTCAGAATAAAAATTTATGAGCGAGTAGATAAAACATGAACGTAAAAACGATTGCAAAAATATTGGTAAAAAGACCAAAAACGGTCATATTAATCTTTACTATAATCACTGCAATCATAGGTCTACAAATTCAAAACGTGTATATGGTCTCGGACCTCTCAGGTTATTTACCGCAAGATCATCCATCGATACAGCTTTGGAAAGAAATAGATGAAGAGTTCCAGATTGCATCATCTATTGTTATTTATGTCGAAGCTGATGATATCCGAGATCCCTATGTTTTAAAAGAGATGGATCGTGTCAGCGGGAAGGTAAATAAATATGATCTCGACAAAGGAGAAAAGGACAGTATTGTTTCAGTACATAGTATTGCTGCGCTCATAAAAAATGAAAATGCAAAACCATATATTATTGGCGGGTTGGGAGGAACAGGAAAATTCGAAATTCCTGAAGACAGAAATCTCATTTCTCGATATATAGCAAGAGATTTAATCCAGAAAACGGAAGGAGTTCTTTTTGTTAATACATACAAAGTAGCGATTATCATATTGCAATTATCAGATGATGCCGATTACCATACAGTGTTAGATAATGTTCAAACTGCCATAGACAAAGAAGCGCGCTATTCGGATATGATGATAACAGGACTTGTTGCGATGCAGCAAGCAATTCAAAAAGAGAGTATGGAAAGCATAAAAATTATTTTCCCAATCGCAATACTATTTATTTCTATTGTTATCTTTTTCTTCAATCGAACAATCAAAGGTATTATAATAATCTTCTTACCGTTGGCATATGCACTTGCCTTAACATTTGGAGTTTTTGGATTAATAATGCCCGAGTTGACACTCTTATCTATTGCGATCGTTGCTCTACTCGTTGGTTTGGGTGTTGATTATTCAATTCATCTTCTCAATAGATTTTCCGAAGAACAAACGTTAGATGATAAAATCGAGGCAGTCGAGAGAACATTAAAGTTTACCGGAAAGGCAGTCTTTCTTTCTACGATTACGACAATAATTGGTTTTGGTTCGTTGACGGTGTCAAGTATGCCTCCAATGGTAACCTTTGGTCTCGGCTGTGTTATTGGCATTATTTTCTGTTTTATTTCTGCTACACTTCTTGTTCCTTGCTTAGCAATCATATTAAAGTTTGAAAAGAATGGTCGTGCACACAATTGGAGCGCTATTGCAAATATTGCTGTTAACAACAAAAAACGATTTGCTTTGCTAGCATGCTTTTTTGCTGTCATGTCTCTAATAGTCCTGCCTGGCGTTAGAACCGATGTAAGCTACTTTGATATGGCTCCAAAAGATTTGCCCGAAATAGAAAAATATTTCGAGTACTCAGATAATTTTGGCGGTGGAACCAATATTAATATGTTGTTAATCAAAACAGATAGACAAGGTCTTACTTATCCAGAAGTCATAGAAGCTATATATACCATGGAAGAAGAAATGAGGGTTTTGGGGGCAACTGTTGCTTCAATCGCAGATGCTCTAAAAGAGGTCAGTGATGTTTTAGAGAGAAACATAATAATTGAAAAAATAGCTGAGTTTGCAGATGTGGAGGAAATTATATTCGATAGAATTGCAAGAGAGGGGCTAGTTAATGACGATTATTCAAAGACTGTTATCATTGTTACTTTTCCAGTAGGAAAAAGTGTTGACGAACTAGAATCTTTGGTAAACGAGATAAACGTTATAGCTGCAAAAACAGTCTTACCCCATAATGGACAGATTTCAAAATTGACAGGTCAAGATGCATTAAATGTAGAGATTAATAATATACTTTCAGAACAACAAACACGTTCTATGATTACTGCTTTGTTACTCGTATTAGCAATGCTTATTTTGATCTTTAATTCCTCACTTTGGGGATTTTTAACGATGGTTCCTGTATTATTTGTTCTTATCTGGGAACCAGGGTTCCTGGTAATGCTTGATATTCCATTATCTATTGTTACTATTTCTATTGCTTCTATTATGATAGGTATAGGTATTGATTATGGCATACATCTCACCCAAAGGGTTCGAGAAGAGATGGCAGAAGGTAAATCTAAAATGGAAGCTACGA
>JAUWBM010000061.1 GCA_030601705.1 Thermoplasmatota archaeon | reverse complement strand
GGTAGTTGGCTCATCATTTATGTGACAATCTTCGGAGTCACAATACACTGTTTCCGTAGGATCTGCTGAGGCTGACTGAATATCCATCATTGTAAAGGCAACTATTGCAATTAAGCCGATACACATCAATATTACAAGTTGGCCTTTCTTGTCTTTCTTAAATGGTCTCTGGCGTGTTTCATAATTTCCCCAAAATCTTTTGTTTCTAATCATAATCTCACCCTTGTACAAAGGTATTTGAATTTATATAAGGGAGATATATATTTAAAACTTTTGGTATCTGTTCAGACATGTGTTTCGTGGAAACCAAAGACATGTGTTCAGCCATTTGAAATAAATATAAATATATGAGTCAGTTTTACCATTTCACATGTCAATCGGAAACTTTTTGATTTTTCTTAGCTTACTCCTAGCCATAACAGGAATAGTACTTTCTTTTCTTCGTTTGAAAACCAAAGAAGATAAATTCCTTCGATATTCAAGAATCGTTACGACATCATTGTTTGCCACGATTTCTATAACTCTTGTATACCTTTACATATTATTCTTTACAGCAGACCTATCGATTGACTACGTCTGGCGATACACCAGCATCACCCATCCCCTTCAGTACAAATTTGCAGGGGTACTGGCGGGCATGGCAGGTTCTCTTCTCTTTTGGATTTGGGCGATCATTACCCCCTGGCTATATGAAGAAATAAAAACAATAAAGAGGTCTGTAAACGAGGATATCAGAGATTGGACAAGGATTGCTTTGTTTACGATCATGACAATTCTGATGTTCATTCTAATTCTACATGACATCTTTAAACCGACTGCAGCCAACCTCCTCACGTCATATCCTAATGGATATGGACTGAACCCACTTTTGCAGACCGAGCTCATGGTGATACATCCCCCCATTGTATTCCTGGCATATGGGTTTATAGCTGTACCCTTTGCTGCAGCACTTGCCTACCTTATAACAGGGCATAAAGACTGGATCTCATATTCCCTCAACTGGAGCAGAATGGGATGGCTCTTCCTGACGCTGGGTATAGGTATGGGTGCTCTTTGGGCGTATGTTGTTCTGGGCTGGGGGGGGTATTGGGGTTGGGACCCAGTAGAGACCTCTTCTCTCATACCATGGATGATACTTACTGGTTTCCTTCATACTCAGCTGATGTACAAAAGAAAAAAAGACTATCCAATTTTGGCCCCAATTTTGGGAATATTTTCATTTGTTCTTGTGATTTTTGCAGCTTTTGTTACACGTGCAGGTGGATTGTGGGTATCTGTCCATACATTCGGACAAGCAAATGTTCAGATAAACCCTTGGCAACGTCTCGTGAATGTACTTGGTGAAAACCAAACTGTTTTGATATATATGATATTTATAATCGCCATCTTATTCATAACTGCATTTCTTGTTATTTATCGACATAAAAAGATTAAAAAAAGCAGAAAAGAGCAGTTCTTTACTGTTACTGAACTGATAAATGATGATGTACTCATGCTAGTTGCCGTTTTTTTATTTATTATGACGACAATCATCACCTTTGTAATTTTAGTTAATGGTGTAAATGGGTTGAATCCGAGCAATTTCAACATCAAGGTAGGGCTATTAAGCCTTGTAACAGTACTGATATTGATATTCTGTTTGCTGTGGAAATATACCGGACGAAGATGGATAACTATAATCGGAGGGTGCACTCTCCTTGCGTCAGCTATCGGCTTTATTTTATTTCCAAATAATAGTATAGTCGCTGCATCCATGCCCATACTTGTTGTAGCCCTAGTAGGAACAAGTTATAAGATCATCAGAAGTTTCAACATCAGGAGAATATGGAAATCAATAAGACTAGTGTCTGCCCACTTGATTCACCTTGCGATTATCCTCCTATTATTAGGCTATGTCGGAAGCAACTTTCTAGTCGTAGAGCATAGCATTTCTTTGTCTGTTGGAGGTGCTGGAGAAAAGGTGGGAAAGTATAACTTGTATGTCACAGATTTCGATGTAGTTGACGGCATTAATTTTGTCGAAATCGATGCCGACCTTCGTAATTATGTCTATCAAACGGAATATGTTGACGTCAAAGTCTTGGAGGGGGACAGTATCATTGGAAATGAGAGATTAATAATGATAATGTCGACCTCTTTAATAAACGGTGAAAACAAATTGTTAAGGAGCGAGATAAAGGTCTTGGGCACCCTTATGGAGGATATATATCTCACATATCAACAAGCCTATGAGGATAATGAAGGAGAGATCGATAGTGTTGAGATAAATGTAAAAATAATACCTCTCATGAAATTAGTATGGGGTGGGATGTGGCTGATGGTCCTTGGAATGATTCTTAGAATCGCCTCTGAAAAAAAATTGCCAAAGGAAAGGGACATAGAGAAAAAGAGAGGTAAGGATGAAAAAAAGATTAAAAGTGAAAAATATTACGAAGGTCTTGTGGAGGAGGAACTGAAAATATCAAAAAAGTAATGAAAACACAGTAGACAAGAAAACCCGACAAGCTCCATTCAAGATCTACGTTACACCGTTTTCCAACGGTAAAGTCTGATTGATTCTTCCTCAGATTCATCTTTTAATTCCTCAGCAAGCTCGATGGTTCTTTCCAATTTATCTGGACAGACATTAAGAAGGAGAGCGGATTTAGATGCAGCATTAGGATGGTCACTCCCTCCTTCGATCAAAGTTTTATTCGTTTGGGCGGTTATGGGATGAAGCAATCTCTTAATGGTTGATTCTCTTTCGGTCCTCATTTTTTTCATACCAAATCGGATGGTTTTTTCTAACATACCATCGTGGGAGTTTTCCTGTGATAAAAGCACCTTTTAAAGCGATTGAATCGTGTTTCCTGATCGTTATCAAAAAATGAAAAAGAAGAACCATAATACTTAACCCTGCAGGAATAACATGAATCATTGCAAGATCATGTGACAAAAGGTTCATATAGTAGAGAAGTCCGGTGAGGATAGTCAAGCCAAGAATGTAAACAAGTGCTAAATAAATAATCCTTTGTCTTCCATTAAATCTCTCAGAGGTCCCATAGTCCTCTCTGCGAGCTAATCCAATAAGATACATTCCAGAGTGTAAGAACGCTTTAAAATCCCGGAGTGTTTGTTTAGGCAATATTTCTTTTTTCTTTGAAAAGATGTGAATGGCTAGATGAAACAATCCAAGAACAGCAAACGCAAAACCGAACCATATATGGATATTTTGAGTACCTTCAGGAGTGGGAATAAATTTATCTCCGTAAACCCCGAAATTCAAAAAAAGCCAGTCTCGCATGAGGAACAGACCTGAAACAGCGACAACGCCAAGAGTTAAAGTGAAGGCCCACATCTCAAAGATTATTATCGGTCGATACATCTGAATTTTATCAATAATTTTTATTTCTTGAAAAACCACCATCTTATCTTTTTTATCTATAAGGGACGGTTCTTCACTGATACTTTTTTCTGGAGAAGTTTCTTTGGCTACTTCTTTTGGTTTAGCTTCCAAAAACTCAGGTTCCGAAACATCGACCTTTTCAACCTCATAAAGCTCTTCTTCAAATTGTTTTGTTTTTGGTTGGACTATCTTCTCTTTTTTTGTATGAACGGCAACTTTTGGTTTCAAGCTACCATATTTCTTAGATAAAATATCAGCCAACGCATGTTTCATATCAGCTTTTGATGGTTCTCCAGACAATCTTTGGCGTATTGACTCTAGATTTTCATTATCTTTAGAAATTGATTTTTTAATTTTGGGGTCATAGGGATTATCTAAAATCTGACGTAATTTTTCCATTTTATTTATTTTAGATTTCTTACCCTTGGACATGTATGCCTCTCAAGTCTTTTCTCCTTATCAAAGAAAATATATTTCTATTTTGTTCAAATGAATCCGAAAATTTCTTTACAAATTCCACTCTTTTTTCAACTGATCTTTCTATGGATTTTGGAATTTTGTATGTTGTCTCCATTTTCAATTTTACTCCTTTTTATATTCTATGTTTGTGAGTGAATCATTCTCGTATCATCATGACATGTTGAGCCTGAACAACTAGTTAAAGAAGGGTCATGATCGGGTGGAGGATCATGACATGTGCCACATGTATCAAAATCTACACGTAATGTATCATGCTCGCCATGGCAATCAATACATTCCATTGAATTATGTAATTCATGGCTGAATCTTGTGAATTCTCCGGCATGACAATCTGAACAAAAGTCATTGGTGATCCCTAAGAAACCCAGATATGATATTCCTGTCCGATCATGTACTGTGCTGACTTTAGTATAAGTGCTATGACAACTACTACAATCGCTAAAGGGCAAGTTTATCAGATGAGGATAACTTATAGCTTTGTGTTCAGAATGACAGTCAATGCATCCATTATCTCCATAAATTTCCAAAGATTCTAGCGTGAAACTTGACTCGTAAGCGGAATTTTCTGCAATGTGGCAGTTAGAACAGATAATGTTGGAGAATAATTCGCCTAAATCGACACCAGGTTTTAAATGGATTGTTGAAATGTCATGACAAGCAGAACAACTAGATAAGGTTGCATTGTGCCCAGATGCTGGATTATGACAAGACCCAAAACAGTTATCAAAGTTAATAGTTAATGTACCATGTTCATTATGACAGCCTATACAACTCTCCGATTCATGTAATCCACTAATGAGTCTTTCAACATCACCCCCATGACAGTCAGAGCAGAAATCAGTGTTTATAAGCGCAGGGTATTCTGTGAAAGGTATCAATGCATCATCTGGATGTCTCCTATTATGACAGTTCATACAATCGGTTCCGGCTCTTTCAGCATGGTCTGAAAGCATTCCCTTGAAATTGTCTAAAGAAGTCCCATGACATACTGAACAGGCATTCTCGCTCAAACCGAACCCTTCAAGGTGTGAGTTGTGACAATCTGTACACTTCTTTTCGTCAGCATGCGGGTTAACGATTGTGCCAACAGCTGTTGTAACATACCATGGGACAGTTGCGATGCTACCGTCATGACACTTTAGGCAAGCTCCGCGGGAGATCTCACCGCCTAGATCCTCTGGATCGTAACTGTTTGTATAATATAAATACGCCTCAGGAATCGCTGCGAGGAGACCTTGGATCTTCCCAACGATCCCCGGTTCGTCATGACAATTCGAACAGCTTATTTCAGTAGCCACATGGATAGCCATCATTGAGTTGTCCGCTGGCTGCAGATAGGGGTCATAGTATGGATTCATGACATGGCAGAAGGTACCGCAGAACTGTGGACTTTCCACATATTCAAACGCAACAGTCCCAGCAACCACTATGACTATCATGGCAATGAAGAACAGAAGACCACCCAAAAGCATCCTTTTGTCTCTTTTGGTTTGATGGCCGATCATTCTCTTAAATGAGAGGAAAATGACTCCAGTCCATATTAGTGCAATAAGAAATAGCGCGATTACAGAATACAAAATATCCATATAACACATCTCGTATAACTTATTAAATTATATATCTGACTGTCAGTTTTTTAATTTTTAGGTAAACATGAACATCGGAAATATGCCCAGCCCACCATCATTGATAAATATATATCTGGGATTTAAAAGTTTCTTATCTATTAAATTATCAAAACAAGATTTATCCATTTAACAAAATTAAAAAATTAACAAAAAATATATATCACTCATATAACATGTAACCCTCAGTTGAAGGGTTCCGTATGCAAATAGACGAGTATAAATTTCCTGATGGATTGTATTATCATAAAGAACATTGTTGGGCACGAGTTGAAAATAACCTCGTAGTCGCTGGCATAACCGATTTTACGCAAAAAATGGCTGGAACAATAAAACGAATTGCAACCCTCGAAGAGGAAGATGAAGTTAGCCAGGACAAACCATTCGGAACACTAAGCAGTGGAAAATGGACAGGTAAACTCTATGCTCCTGTAAGTGGAGAGATCACAGAGGTCAACGAGGACGTTGAGGACAACCCCAAACTTTGTAATGATGATCCTTATGGTAAAGGTTGGATAATTAAAATCTCTCCTAGTAACCTAGACGCAGACTTGAGCAAACTAATGAAAATAGGGGCAGAGTTTGAGACATGGATTAAAAAAGAAATCGAAGAGAAAAAAGCACTCATCAAAGAATAAGGCAATTGAACTCATTGACATGAAAAATATCTCGTTACATCCAAGCTTTTTCCCTTTTCCGTTTCCTAGTGAAGCATAACTCATACCATTTCATATTAGAAAGTGCATGTAAAACGATTTATTCAATAAGGCTCACAACGACTGTTAATAATGCTATAATGATAAATATCACAGGAAAAAATTAATAGTTCGTATTTCTATGCTTACCCGGTGATAGAATTGAATAATCTGCCAAATGAAGTTGAAAACGATTCTAATCATTCGAAGGACCGAGATGCCACATCAGAGATTTACAAAAAACTAGCTAACATCGTTGGGGAGGAGCGTGTCAGTGAAAGCAATCTTGACCGTCTCTTGTACAGCCACGATTTAGCTCCACTACCAAAGGAGATATCTCTTGCATTCAAAACCGTTCCTGACATAGTGGTCAAGCCACGTGACGCTACAGATGTCTCTAGAATCATGGAATATGCCGTTAAAAATAATGTCCCTGTTACACCAAGAGGGGGAGCTACATGGGCATTTGGGGGAGTAGTTCCTGCTTTTGGCGGCATTGTTTTAGATATGGGGAGTATGCAAGAGATTTTAGAAATAAATAAAGAAAACTTATTCGTGACAGTGGAACCGGGGGTTAACTGGAAGAAACTATATGATACTCTATTGAACAAAGACCTTCTAATCGGTGCCTATCCCAGCAGTGCACCTGGAGCCAGTGTAGGTGGCTGGGTGAATACCGGCGGTGTGGGGGTAGGATCCTATAAATATGGAGGAATAAATCAGTTGATCCGATCATTAGAAGTCGTTTTATCAGATGGAACTATTATCACCACGGGATGTAAGAATGTATTAAATAATTCATCTGGATACAACCTAACCGACTTGTTTATAGGTTCTGAAGGGACATTGGGGATTATTACAAAGGTTATCTTAAAGGTTTTTCCAGCACCGGAAGAGATTCGTCCTACGTCATTTGTCTTTCTCGACCTAGAAGAAGCCGGCAAAGCGATTCATGCTTTGACACGGACTAACATCACTCCCTACCACATTGCTTTTCTTGATGGAGCACACTTCGACTTATTGCGCGAACTAGGTAAAAATGCCCCAAAGGTTGGAGCTATGGTTAACATCATCTTTGGTGGAGATAGCAAGATTATTGATATTCAGGAGAAGGCCACAGAAAAGATCATGGCAAAATATGGTGCTAAAAAAGCAACTAAAGAATTTGCAGACCATGAATGGGCCGAGCGGTTCTTCGAGTCTAGGGCACGTCGTCTTGGACCAGGTTTACTTGTTGGAGAAAGCTTCTGTCCTGTATCACAAATTGTCGAGATGAGTAAAAGATCACAAGACGTATTGAAAAAGTTGAAGATGAAAGGTGCAGTGGTCGGTATCATCGCCGATCCGAACACGGTGTTATTCATGACCTATGCCATTTCAAACGAACACAAGCTTATAAAGAGCATGGCCTCCATGGCGTTAGTGAAGAAACTAACAGATGAAGCATTCAAAGTAGGTGGAAGACCAGGAGGGTTTGGACTCCTTTTCAGTGGAAACCTAAAAAAAATACATGGCAAAGGAGTTTTTGTGATGGATGATATCAAATCCACCCTTGACCCTCATTATATCATGAATCCTGGGAAATTAATAGAGAGTACAACTCGTTTCGGCATCCCAATCCCAGGTTTTGCCATGGCCGTTGGTATGAATATACTGGCTATCATGAAGCGAATGATGCCAGCTGACAAGACTGTGATGAAAAACCATGAAACAAAGTAGAAAAAAGGATGGGGAAAATCCCAAACAAAAAGAACCGAAGCCAAATCTTGTGCGAAACAAACCCCCTCATCTAGATGACATCTATGCATGTCTGCAATGTGGTTATTGTGCATCTGTTTGTCCCGTGTATCGGGAGACCGGGTGGGAATCCCTTACTCCGCGGGGGAAAGTATACCTTTTGAAACACCTCATCGCCAAGGATAGTTTCTTTGATAAAATATTGGGAAAGAAGGCTGCGGATTTTCTCACAGGTAGAGGTCGGATATCTCTTGAAGAAGCCATGACAAAGATATATACATGCACGCTCTGTGGTCGCTGCGAGACAATTTGTCACGTTGATATTGATTTTCATAAATACTGGGAGGAGATTCGAAAGTGGATGGTTGAGAATGGCATCAAGCCACCACAGAACACTATTGACATGTATAATAACATTGCCAATGAAGAGTATAAAAACCCCTTTATGGAGCCAGTACCTAAACGAGATGAGTGGTATCGCGACGATTATCGACTTCCTGAGAAAGCAGATATCCTCTACTTCATAGGCTGTATGACCTCATACCATGAATATCAGATACTCTTGAACACATTAAAGATCTTTACAAGCGCAGGATTAAATTTCACTACACTTGGAACTGACGAGATGTGTTGCGGTGCGATCAATACTATGTCAGGCCAGTGGGATAATTTTAAAACTATCGCTGAAAATAATGTAAGACAGATTGAAAAGAGAGGAGCAACACGGGTCGTTACAGGATGCCCAGCCTGTTATCGTGCTCTCAAGAAATACCGTGAATTTGTAGAATGTAACTTTAAACTCCTTCACACAACTGAATTGGTAGCAGAACTTATTGAAGAAGGAAAGCTTAAATTCACAAAAGAATTCAAGGAAAAAAATCTGCCGATTGTGTATCACGATCCTTGTGAGTTAGGGCGTATTTCCGACTACGAAGGCAAAGGTATTTTCGAAGCACCCCGATATATTCTAAAAAACATTCCGGGTATTGACAACATCCTTGAATTTTCAAACAATCGTATGGATAGTGTTTGCTGTGGCGGGGGTGGAGGTCTGAGAGCCGTGAACTATGATCTGACCATGGAGATTACCCTCAGGAAGATTGACGAGGCCATCGAACTTGGGGCAAAAACAATAGTTTCTGCATGTCCGAATTGCAAAGCCCAGATGAGCGATGGTGTTAAGGCAAAAAAAGAAAAAATGATAAATAGCGAAGAGAAATTCAAAATGAAGGTGATGGACGTCCTTGATGTTGTTGCTAAATCCCTCTGATCCCAACCAAAAGCTAAAAAAGATAGATATGAGTGTTATTGATGTTATACAGGCCCCATTTCAAACATTTCGGTGCTATTTCAAACAAATGGCACCACTATTCTGGGGTGTCTCAATTCTACCCTATTACCTGGGGTGGGCGTTTGCCTCTAACAAGATTTATCCAACGTATGTAGCACGAATTTTATTGCTTCCCGATCCAGCACCTGTACAGAATATGTATCTGGAAATGTTTGTATTCTTGATTGGGATGATTGCAATAGGCCCCCTTTTAGGTGGTGCAACAATCCTCTACAATGATTTTTTTGACAGAAGCAAAGATACACACAGCAGGAGGAAGAAACATCTCCCATTGCTGGAAGGAATGCTAAAGCCGAAATCCATATACCACTTATCAATAATCCTATTCAGCCTTGCGTTCCTCTTCGCACTCTTCATTTCACTTTGGTTCGCTCTGTTTATATTGATATGCATAATCCTTTCAATTGTATACTCTTCTCCACCATTAAGGCTGAAGGAGCGGGCTGGTTTGGACCTTTTAACAAATGCTATAGCAAGTGGGATAATATGCACTATGGCAGGCTGGGTTATCATCAGACCAATTCTCGAGTTCCCAGTATTATGGGGCATTATCTCTTTTTTTGGTGTGGGAGCAATCTACGTCCCAACAACAATCATCGATTATGAGCCGGATATAAAAAAAGGAGTGACAACAATTGCTACATATCTGGGAAAACGAAAAGCATTCTATTTAGGATGGAGTTTTGTCGTTCTTGCTAACTGCACGATTATATTGATGGGGCTCCTTCATTATATCATTCCTCCCAAATTTTTACTATTTGTCTGGCCAATAAGCATTGCCGAAATTTTATCATACTGGTACTACCTCAGAAAACTCAATTTCGAGGGGGGCTATTATGCGATTTTAGTGTTCTCTCTCTTAGTCGTTTTTGGAACCGGTTTAATTCTGTTTTATAATGCTGGCTTGCTAGTAATTCCTTAAAAACTCGAGGCGATATCATCTTGTAAAACATGTTCTCAAAGACGTGAGCTTTAAAGGGAATATGTTTGTTTCAAAGCATTATATGTTCTTACCATCACAAATTTTCTGACATTGCAAACTAGAGGAAATTTATTAGTACTGTTTTGTTATACAGCGATATCTTATAAAATAGTCAATATATTTTAATGGAGGATATACAATGGGTAAAACCCAAAAGAAACTCGTTGCCTATATTGAACTACTACGACCCGGGTGGTGGCCTGCTTGCTTTTTTATCGGTTTAACACCTGGCATGTTGGCGATATTTTGGAACAGCGGTTCCTTAGATGAATTTATTCAATTGAAAACAGTGGCATGGGCATTTGCCTACTGGATATCGGTCGTTGGTATTTATGTATTCAATGATCTAGTAGGTATTAAAGAGGATGCAGTTATTAATCCTAAACGCCCATTACCTTCAGGTAGAGTTACTAAAAAAGGTTCATTGATTTTTTCATTGATTTTACTCACAATTGGAGTAGTTTTATGGTGGTTTACCTTTAAAAATCCCTTGAGTTCCCTCATCCAATTAACATGTATAGGTCTTATCGCAATTTACTCTGCTACGTATAAAAATAACTTTCTCCTTGGCCTGGGAGCAGGTCTCATCCCTGTTGGTGTATGGATCGCCTTTGCTCCATTTAGTCTAGTTACAGTTGCCCTCTTTTTGTTACTATTCTTCTGGGAATTAACATTGGATGTTCCAGAAAACATTTTGCACTTTGAGGGAGATGTGAAGGTTCATCCACAGACATTTGCTACACTGTTGGGCCGAGAAAAGTTTGCAAAAATTGGCCTTATATTTGCCATACCTACAGTTATAACTGCTATATGGCTATTTTTCCTTCTTAATATGAGTTATATCTATCTTTTCTTTGCCTTAATTGGTTCCTTATTATTACTTCACAGCCAGTTATCAATACGAAAAAGCATTGCTCCCATGCATCTCGGACGCTCTCTAGGCCTTGTCATGTTTTCGATCTTCATGATAAATATTGGAATAATTTCTTATATGATTGTTCAAACATATCTATAGATAATAAAAGTGAGTATTATGCCGTATAAACCATACCGATGCGGGGTTGATTGTAGGGGTGGGTACTACTGCCTTATCTGTTTATTCGTTTTTAATTTACGAAAGATATGGACGAGAATTAAAAAAATAAGAACCAAGAAAAGTGCTTTGGAAAAACCCCCGTCAACCATGGACGCTCACCAAAATACGGAGGACGGGTGAATGAAGTTGTTTAATCTTGGCGAATTGAACTGGAGACAAACTCAATTAATCTACCATGCACTTGCTTATAAGAACATAGAGAGTTTGGTGTTACATTCCTCTAACGATAGGTATATGTGCGTCGGTCTTCACCAGGATCCACGTGATGAGCTAGACCTTAAGTACTGCAACAAGAACAACATCGGAATATTCAGGAGAGAGATCGGCGGGGGGACAGTGCTAATAGACAATGATCAGGTATTCTACAACCTCATCATACATCGAAACCACCCAAAAGTTCCATACACGCCCGAGAACTTCTTCAGGAGATTTCTTCAGCCAGTTATACAGGCATATCGTGAGCTTGGGATATCAGCAGAATATCGTCCGCTGTGCGATCTGGTTGTGAGAGAGAAAAAAATATCAGGTAATGGTGGCGGAGAGATCGGAGAGTGTAAGGTTCTAGGGGGAAGCATTTTGCTAGATTTTGACTATGAGCGCATGGCTCAGTCAGTATTGTCATCTGACGATCTACGGAGGAGATTCCTCGAGTTGATGCAGAACAATCTAACCACAGTTCGGAAGGAACTTGGGGTTATTCCTTCAAAAGAGGAGATTTGTTCAATCCTGGCCACAAAGTTCACAGATCTTCTAGGACCAATGACTAAAGGAAGGGTTGACACCGAAATAACCAAGAAAATGATGGAATTGAACAAGCAATATTCATCTGACACATGGCTGTATCAAAGAGGAACTAAACAAATTGGGCGAGAGATCAAGGTACGTGAAGGAGTTTCTCTATTTCATAAGGTGTTCAATACCCAAAAAGGCCCTGGAGGGGTTACTTGTGAAATTGAGGAGAACAGAGTCAAAAAAGTTTCATTTTTTAATGCATTTTCTCTATCTCATATCGACCAGGAGAAATTAGAGGAGAGATTGATAGGTCTGGAATATGATAGAAATAAGCTAGTAAATGAAATTATTGAGATGATAAAAACCCATGGAGGTCTTGTTGTTGCTTGAAGTAAAGGGAATGAAGTTTCCGTTAGACAGAAGGTATTATATCAAGGATGGAGCCCATATGTGGTTGAAACCAGAGGGAAATCTCGTGAAGATCGGGATGGACGCGTTTGCCGCTGAGATGGCAGGATCTCTTACCTTTCTCAATGTGAGTAAGAGACAAGCAAAAAGTGGAGAAGCAATCGGGAGTTTTGAATCAGCTAAATTTGTGAGTAGATTCTACTCTCCCATCAGCGGGGAGATCGTTACTGTCAACGATAAGGTTCTAAGTAACCCCCAAAAGATCAACGACAACCCATACAATTCGTGGATTGTGGCGATGAAGCCAGACAACAATGAAGACGGATGCGAATACATTATAGAAGGGAAGGATGAGATATCAAACTGGATATCTAAAGAGATCAAAAGGATGGAAGGTGGTGAATAAACAAGAGAGCCCAGAGTTTGTGTCTCCATGATTCACACACCATGAATCTTTCAATGGCATGCGCACGAGTATACAGTCGTTCCGTTAAGATAAAAGGGAAACAGAATATGAAAACATCTAAAGAATATAAAGAAAGTTTAAAGAAAATGAAACCAAATATTTACAAGTTCGGCGAGATCATAAAAGATGTAACAGTACATTCTGCTACAAGAAGGACTGTAAACGGTCATGCTCAAATATTTGACGCAGCGCAAAAACCTGAATATAAGAATACTCTTACAACCAAATCTAGTTTGACGGGAAAACAGATCGTACGGTATCTTTCTATTATTAGCAGTGCTGAAGATATGATAGCGAACGTGCGTATGAAACGATTGATGTTTAATCTTACAGGCACTTGCACTGGAGGAAGATGTGTGGGTTTCAATGCCATCAATGCTATGTGGGCTGCAACCTACGATATGGACAATGATTTAGGGACAGATTATCAGAAAAGAATGGAAAAATGGTTAATGGATGCTCAGAACCGTGATATCGCTATTTCTGGAGCACTTACAGACTCTAAAGGTGATCGATCTAAATCACCTGCACAACAAAAGGATCCCGACATGAGTCTGCATGTCGTTAAAGAGAAGAAAAATGGCATCGTTGTCAGAGGTGCCAAGGTGATGATATGTGGTGTTGCTGCGGCTAATGAGATTTTTATCATGCCAGGCACAAATTATAAGGAACCAGATAAAGACTATGTAATTTCCTTTGTCATCCCAAAAGATATTGAAAATCTCACGATTGTTGAAACGAGACGGCCGAGTGATACTCGGGAGCAGGAAGATGGATTTGATATTCCTGTTGATATAGGTGGTATAACGCAGGCATACCTATTGTTTGAGGATGTATTTATCCCAAAGGATCGAGTATTTATGTGTAAAGAGCACGCCTATGCCATCAAAGCAGTCATGAATTTTATTGCATTATATAGAGCTGCTATTGGTGGATGTGTAGCTGGTCAGGGGGATATTATGATTGGTGCTGCAGCGTTGATGGCACGAGCAAATGGTCTTTCTGAAAAGGTGTTTAGGCAAAAAATTACACAGATGATCATGAATAATGAGACCACCTTTGGTATGGGTGTTGCTGCAGGTGCTCTTGGGAAGAAACATCCTTCAGGCGTATGGATTCCAGATATATTACTTTCCAATGTCAATAAGGTACATGTGGCAACACTGCCATATGAAACAAAGCGTTTAGCACAAGATATTGGCGGCGGTATTGTTGAGACCGGCTGTCTCCCGTCTTTTCAAGATCTCAATGATCCAAAGTATGGTAAGCTCCTTAAGAAGTATCTCGGGGCGAATTGTTCTGGAGAGACAAGAGCTAAGATTGCTCGGCTCATTGAGTGGCTTACGATTGGAGCAGGTGTCCCTGGTTGTATGCATGGTGGTGGTTCTCCTGACGGTGCTAGAATGATGGTGAATGTAAAATCTGATATCGATCATTATATGGAGCTTGCAAAACGTCTAGCGGATATCAAAGAAGACATTAAAGTTGAACCTAAGAAAAAGTAAATGCTAAATTCGATGATATATGTTTATAATCCTATACAAAAAAAAGATGAAAATTAGAATATCAATTTTTTTACAACCATTAGGAAATATTTGGCTAGATGATGAATTATCATGGACAAAGACCATATCTCCAATTCCTATCTAGCTCAATAGGAGTAGCCCTTAGTTTTTATCTTAAACTATAGACTCTTTACTAGTTCAGCTATTTTCGCTCTCTTCTCTTTTTCATCTGGAAGTGTTATGGATGATTTCCATTTCTTCGTATCATCAAGATAATAGCCCCGGGAAATAGATATAAATTCCCTTTCCCCTTCATCACTCACAGCTTTTTTTCTAGCAACTTCTATAAAGTTGTTACTTCCAAATTTCACTTCTTCTGCCTTTATAATTTCGAACTCAACCATGTTATACCTCTTTTCCTAAAGTAAAAGGATATTTGAATTTAAACTTTTTTGCTTGTCGGTATATAACGTATCGGCTTAAAATCATATTTATTAACAAAACTTTTAATTTTTAAAGGGAAGAGTAAAAAAGTTATATGGATATATTTATAAAGAAATATGTGTTATGAAATATTATATGAGGAGATGGAAAACATGAAACAGAAAGAAATATATATGTTGGATGAGGATGATGACAGGGCTATTCAGTTATTCGTTAAGCTGGGGATGCCGAAAAATCTTGCTAAGACATTACTATTTGTTTCCCAATTTGATGAATGTCAATGTGCGGATGTTGAACAGGGGGCAGATCTGCGTCAACCTGAAGTGAGTATAGCAATGCAGGAACTGCGCAAAAGAAATTGGGTAAAAAAGCGGAATCTTAAAAAGAAAGGGAAAGGCAGACCAGTTCATCTTTATAAACCTGCAGCAGACTTACCCGAAATATTAAAAACCTTTGAACAGAAAAAAATGAATGAATTTGAAGGCATTAAAAAGGACATATCGGAACTTAAAACTATCATCAGTAGCAAATAAATTCTAACTTATATCTCTTGAAAAAAATAGATTTTATTTGCTTTTTGTGAAAGTTGGTAGTAAATGTGGGTATAAATCATTAAAAACTACTGCTTTGGAGGAGAAAAGATGGTTATAGAAGTTTTTTAGTTTCAATAATTTTAGGATTCATAAACCCATCTTTTTTTATCGTAACAATATTTTCTATCAGTTGTAGTTCAGCGATATTGCTGTTGTATGTGCGCATAAAAATTTCCTGGAATTTTTTCGCTTTTTTCAGATTATCCGCAGAAAAACAAACCATGTGATCATAATTGCCATTAAGCCAGAAGCTATCTTTAACAGAGATCCCTATCTCTGCTCCCAATTTATCTATGATCCCTTCAATCATGTTTTTCTCTACCTCGTTGTCTATAGGTAAATGCTTTAATTTAACGAGCATCATATATCGTTTTACATCGAGTTTTTCATCATCCACCACTGCATGGTATCCCCAGATTGTTTTGCTTTTTTCCAGTCTTTTTTTGATTCTCCATACCTTCTGTCTGGAAAAACCACAATTTTTAGCTATATTTTCAATGCTATCTCCAGAATTATTCTGCATCTCTGCAATAATCTTCTTTTCATCTTCACTGATTTGTTTTTTACTACTTTTAGGCATATCCGTGCCTCCATTTAACTTAATATTATGTAGAGATTGCGATTATCTAATTTGGCCATTTTGCAGATAACCCTTCACTTTTCTGGACAAAGCCCAAAAAACTTTTTGTAATACATTACAAACATGTTGTATATTAGTCAGCGACATAAGTAATTGGAAGGATTAAGATTGAAATCATGCCCTGATAAGAATCCCTTAATTTTCATTTGCATTTTTTCAATGCTCTGAAAATATGTAGAATTAGTCACATTATGCCGTATAACTTTCCAA
>JAUWBM010000027.1 GCA_030601705.1 Thermoplasmatota archaeon | reverse complement strand
ACGCCACCTGTTACAACTTGTACACTTGACCCACCAGAACCTGATGGTGAAAACGGCTGGTATGTAAATGATGTTAATGTGACGTTAAATGCTACGGATGATGGGTCTGGAGTAAATGCAACATATTATCGAATAAACAATGGAGCATGGTATATCTATACTGAGCCTTTTATACGTAAGTATGAGGGTAACTATGTGATTGAGTTTTATTCGGTTGACAATGCTGGAAATGAGGAAGAGAGGAAATCAGTTGAATTATTTATTGATAAAACCAGACCAGAAGTCATTATTGGATTGAATGAATCTGGGGAGGACATTTTTATTACAACAGAGGCTGAAGATTGGGAAAGCGGGATGAACCGAGTAGAGTTCTATTACTTTGATAATTTACAGGAGACTGTTTATGGACTTGGACCAGATTATCAATGGAAATGGAACGAAACTAATTTTAGTGGATATAAAAAATATGATGTCTGTGGATTTATTTTCAATCCTCATCTCTCCAATCAAAACGTTACATTTTTTGCGATAATAGTTATTATTTCTGATTATTCTTTTGTTAGTCCTTTGATTACTCATGTAGTTGGTTACGATACTGCTGGGAATTGGGATGAGGATTATTTTGATTTTCCTTCAAGCTTTGTTTTTCCTAAGATATACTTTTTTCAACAGGTGACGTTACCTGAGTATTATGACGGATATTTAGGAAAATTCTTTGTTAATGCTTGGTTTAGGACCTGGGAATAGATAACCAGCATATCAGATGAAAACACCGTTGCTGGCTAAAACTTAAATAAGATGCCACTTATGAGATATATGGGGAAAGAAGATGAAAAGACTTCTTACAATAGGTGTAATCCTTCTGTTTATAGGAATGACCATATCTTCTTCTACTGGTTTTAATTTGGAAAAGCAATCAACTATTTGTATATCTAACAATCCACCATATGTTCCAAGTAACCCTTATCCAATAGGTGGAATTACTGCCCCTAATGTTACCCTGAGTTGGGATGGTGGTGACCCTGACCCTGATGATAATGTGACATATTCTGTATATTTCGGTATAAATCCTCCATCGTTTATTGCTACAGTTGGACCATATCCAGCAAATAAGACAAGAATACATTATTACCTTGGCACGGTAGGGATTTATAAAACTTATTATTGGCAGATTGTCGCATGGGATAATCACGGTGCATCATCTCCAAGCCCTATTTGGAGTTTCACGGTAGCATATAATAGTCCACCAGATGCACCAACTATAAAAGGTGAAACACGCCCTGAAGTCGGAGTATCATATTTATATGAGTTCGTTACGGAGGACCCAGATGGTGACAATGTATCTTACTATATTGACTGGGGGGATGGCGAAGAAACTGGATGGATTGGGTATTTCGAATCAGGGGAAGAGATAACAGCAAGTCATATGTGGAATGAGAAAGAAAACTATATCCTTCGTTGCAAAGCCAAAGATATTTGGGATTATGAGAGTGAATGGTCGGAATTTTACATCTGGCGGTCAAAGAACCAACAATCACAGAATATATGGCTCCAACGATTGTGTGAAAAGCTCCCATTACTATACAGATTAGTACATATTTTGGGGTGGCAGATAGAATGAATAAGAAGATACTCATCGGCAGTATCATAGCAGTTGTAATACTTATTCTTATGCCGACAGTTCCTGCAATTCATATCAATGCAATTGAAAATCAAATTAAAGCAGAATATGAAGAATTACCTTTGATTGATGTTATTAACTTTAAAATACCAGATAAGTTTCCACTGTTATATTTACTAGTTGTTGGAATAGGAATTTTCAGGCTTATGAGAGCTTTAATGCTTTTAATGTATTCAATTGAATATGATGAATGGGGTGGGTTTAAAATATCAAATCCATTTCTTCTCTTGAGAGGTATAATTCTTACTGCATCGGTAGATTTATGGACATACGGATGGGAAATAATATCTGAGATTCTAGGATGGGATTGGGAGTTTGGTTTAGACGGTTGAATCTGGAAATGGAGTTAGAATATGAATAAAAAGATACTCATTGGTAGTATGCTGGTTTTTATTATGCTTCTTTTAATGCCGTCTATACCAGCAATCCAATTGAAAACATACGAGAATGAAATTCATAATGATTTTTTTACCCGAATAGAAAATATTGATTTCAATGATTTGAAGAGTATTATTATTGAAGGAATACCTGACCATCCGATACTTTTTATCTGGGTTATGTTTACTTTTTATTTTCGTCTCGCTCGTGCTGAGTTATATTATGATATTGCATCTGATATGGATGAAGACCTTAATTTTTTCATATACCATCCTCTCTTATTGTATTGGTCAGTTATTTTGATATATAGTGCAGTAATTAAGCACTTTTTTTGGGGGGATTTAGCAGAAGAGATGGAGTGGAACTGGAAAGAATTTATATGATTATTATGCACCAACCTAAATGTGACAACCTAAAAGTGACACCCCCATATGTGACAGAACCAGGAAGACTAGTAATGAGGAAGGGAAGATATGAAAACCCTAGATATAGATTTACGATGGAGTATACCTAATCTGTTATACTAGAGGGGAAACACAAGTTTAGCAGGAGAATCACTAGAGTTTGCCTGTGAACCCGCAGCCGTCTATCTCTGATTGAATATGGGGATTAACATCGGCATAAAACAACATGACTATGTGCTTCCAAGGGAAGCCGATACCTGATGCTTTGAACGCCCATGTTCCAGTATTATTCCCCTCATAAGAAAAGCCTGCAGACCACCGGTCACTATTACTATAAAATGACCCCTCAGGCAATCTAACTACTATCTTACCTTTTAGATGTGCAACACTAAGAAAAGAGACGATAGTCCCCCTCGTTGTCGTAATCTCTTTTTCCAAGCTGTCTGCGAAGCTGAAGCCGAACGGCAGAAACGGCAGTTTAAAGCCGATGTATGTCCCAGAGAAATCGTTGTTCCAAGATGAGAAATATCCTATCTTGTCATGTCTCTCTAACGGTATAATTTCGATGCAAGGCTTATTGGACTTCAATTTAAAGAATATCTCTTCTTCTTTGATACTGCGGTAGACCCCGATGGTTAGATACCATTCATCTCCTGAAGCAACAGAGAATGTTTTGTCAATTGGGACGTCTCTGCCTATGTTTATCAGTCTGTAAAGGAGTCTACCCCCTATTTTAAAATGGTTTCTCCTAGTAGTTATATCTAGTATTGTCCCAGTCGGCACATGTGTGCAATACGAGAAATTAGTTAGTCGTTTTTCGCCGTCTGTCAGATAAAACAGATAAGCAACAGGTTTTAAATCACGAATGATGTACGCAACACGTGCATCTACTGTCACCGTGGCATTATCGTGAAACAAGAACTTATACTGTATTACCTCATGGTCTAAACATAAATGCGATTGATGTATCTCAATACTGCTCTCGTATGTCTCTGTATCAGGTTCGGGTTCTAGGTCATCAATCACCAGTTCCTGCATAGGCGGTTCGTCAGATTCGATGAACGCTAACGGAGCGATACATAGCACAGCAGTTGCAAACACCGTGATTGACTTAGCCGTCGATATCATAATTAAAAAATAAAAAGAGAGATGTTTGTTTATGCAATGGACACGCCGAAGAACAATGCAGCAAAGCCGATTTGAAGCAGGAACGGTACAATCACTCCTGAAGGGAACACCCCCAGCATCATTCCTACAAATCCAAAATCGCAAGCAAACTCGGTGATGGCGACCTGTGTAAAGCCTAGTGCACCTATCGTTCCGCCGTTGCCCGTCATAATCCACGTGTTGAACACATCAATGCCCAATGTGGGAAGCAAGGTGTGCGTCCCTAAAGCAAAGCCAAAAGCCTGTGCACCTATTGTATATATTCCGCATATCGCATTAGCAGCGAAAGGCAATGGTAACCCGTTCCATATGTACAGATTCGGCTGTACATCTTCTCCTCCTTCGTTTTCGTATCTTGGAGATGGGTCTCTGAGCGGTTTTCTTATCCAGCTGCGTATGTTTCTAAACATATCGCTTAGGTCTTCTACAGATTTGTCTGTCAATCCACTGTCTACTACTGCTTGGAAAAACGGCTGGATGTTGCCAAAAGCGACATCTACATCCTCATCCGTCTCCCATTTGTTATATATCGTATAGAAATCTTTTTCACACGACTCAGCTAGTCCTATAATGTCATTTATGGTCTCCACCGGCAGTTCCTTGACGACTTCTTTTCCATCTATCTGACAGACAAGTTTCGCTGTTTCTATTTCCCTTTCAGTCGTAGTGGTCGGCTCTAAATTGTCTTTGTAGGCAAACGTAGCTGACCCTGATATTACAAATGCTAGGACAACGACGATTGCCACAGCTGCCTGTACAACCTTTTTGTTTTTATTTCTCATTTTTAATTCCCCCTATCTTTCTTCAAGTAGTTATTAATATGTCAAACATAGTATAAATACTTTTTCTATAAATTTCCTCTTATAGAAAGTAGTAGAAAAGTATAAGTAACCATATAGGGTTGTAGGAAATCAGGTGCACTCGATGAAAAATAATAATAAGAAAAAGAGAATCTATCGCCAAAAGGTAAAATGCCCTAAGTGTAATCACGTTTTCAAAACAAGAACTAGGGCACCCATGATTACATGCAGCTGGTGTAGCAGCAAATTCAAGAGGAAAGGAAACATCATCACCAAAAAAACATGAGATTTCCAGCATAAAACATCTCTCACCAATACCAAGACAAGCACAGTATAAGAAAAATATGAAACGAACAAACGATGAATCACGCTCTATGCTTTCAGCGAACACTACCGCTACATTTCACTATTCGATGTCGTATGCCTCATCAACGGCTTTTTTGCCGATGTCGAGAGGCTCTTTTGTTAAGGGGTTTGCGAATTTTAGTATCATATCTCACCTCCGACCCTAATTCTCTTTTTATTTTCTGATACTGTTCCAGATATCCAGAGAACATGTTTCACCCTAAGCCATAGCAGCAGGTATCAAAACACTCCTGTCTCCCTTTCCATCGCTTTTGTGGGGAGCGCTAATTAGCTAAGTCTAATTAGCTGTTGCATTCGTGGTATTTGAAGCTAACGAATTTTAGAATTTATGGAGGGTTATGTCATGTATGAAAACAACACGTTTCTTATCTTTTACAAAGGATTGAAAAAATAAAAAAGAGAATCAGGTTGAAAATGCCTGATTCAAACTCGTATCAATGCGTTTGTCTTAGTCAAATGTTATGTCAAACTCGTACGTAGCTACCAACTCGGTTTCATCATCTGTAACCAGGACGTTGCCATCCGGGTCTCTGAACGCAGCATAGATGCGATACGTGCCATTGCCAAAAGAGGATAGATTTGACGTGTTCACCAGGCCGTTGAAAATAGTGTCCAAAGCAAGAATACCCTGCCCTCCTGGACCAAATGGATCATCCCAATTAATAGTCCTCGGACTGGTCTCATTGACTGTATCGTCAGCAACAACCCACGTACTAGTCGAAGTATTATAGTACTGGACCTGTATCAACAGATAGCCTTTGATGCTAGTAGAACCGGTATTATTTATCTTCGACTGATAACCGGTATAAAACTTGTACACGCTGCTTTCGGCATAATTCGTCCCATCAGTCACGTTTACCTTCCAGTACCACCACTGTGCATTCGTTGAAGCATTAGTAAAAGTCTGATGATAGGTGCCGTTACTCACGCTATTGTTCGTTCCGAAAACCTGCCAACTGCCACTGCTGTTGCTGTACCAGCTAATGTTCATGCTATCGGCATTAGGATCGGCAACTGTAATATTCAACATCGGAGAAGTTGAAATACCCGTGCTGCCGTCAACGGGAGACGGATTACTTATTTCAGGTGTCTGATTTACAATATCTCCATAGGCATCAAAAATTGTAACAAATTCAGGGGAATACCTTCCAAACTCAATGTAATTAAATTTGGAATCTTCTGTAGTCTCTATTTCTACTTTTATATATCTTCCATTTTTATCAGTTGTATCTATTTCCTGCCAAATTGGTGTATCTTGCCATGTACTTATTCCCGTAGCTACAGCTGTTCCCCAGCTGGTTTTTGAATCACTAACATATATATTCACATCTGTCGGATCCTTATAGGTATCGGACTGTCCTCTTACCTTCTTAATTATATATCTCTGGCCAAGGTCAATAATAAACCAATGAGTCTCTGTCTCATCATGTTGCCAATAAAAAGTTCCATCCAAGGCATTCTCCAAAGTCGGTCCTTCTCCAACACAGTTCCCGCAACAAGAATCATGTTCACTGCTGCTTATTCCAAGCCAATCATCGCTATCAAGCCAATGCATTTCAGTGTATTTTTCTTGATTCTGACTAAGAGTGCCGACCTTGATGAACAATGTCACAGGAGCGTTATACTGCCCCGTTCTGCTTTTCACACGGACGAGATAATCCAACGTATGATTCCATCTGAGATAAAGAGTTCTTCTGAGGTACTTGCCTTCGTTCCTACCTTCGAGATAAAACGTCGTGTTATAATCCATGTCGGCATAGGTGTTATTGAGGGTTTGATTCAGACTATAGCTTATCCAGTCTGTGCCGTTGTACAATCTAATCCAATCGTTCTCATATGTATCTGCTATTTTGATGTCTTTTATCTCCCAGCCAAACGCAAGCGTATATGGAATAGCCTGTCCGAGGTTCTTTATATACGGTATAACTGTAAGATCTGAATCATTCACACCCAGATGATACCTGATGGCAAGGCGGAAATCATACCCTCCATAAGTTAAATTCTTCCAAAGTGTAGCATTCACAAAAGTCTCATTATCCGTACTTACATTTTTATTGAAACCACTAAGTTCATCAGTACGATATATAAGATTCCACTCGTCGTTGTTGTAGTATCCAAGCATCAGTACGTTATGCGACCAGTACTCATCATAATGGTTGGTCAGCTGTATCCCGCTTGAGGTGTTGAAATAATAACTATTATACTCGTTCCACATGTGCAGGACATCGCCATCATCCAGCAACTCGTATCCGATCAAAGGCGGGTCACCTGGCGGGTCAGTAAGGTTTATCGTCTCATTGTTTCCATACTCGTCTTTTATAGTACAAACAGAGATGGTTACCTCTGCAGAGACGTTGAAGCTATGCCCTGAAGAACTGTTTATGTTATATGCGTTGTCCATCGCCCAGATGGTGTAATTATATTGCCCAACAAGCCAAGTGTCAGAGAAAACGTACTCATATGTGTCGTTTACAGTATTGTTCATGGTATAGTTCCCTGTAGAACTATCTGGGTAGGTGATGTTGACCGTAACGGATTCAACACCGCTATCCCCATCAGTCACATTAGTGGTAAAGGTGATGTTAAATCCAAATCCAACAAAACTAGGCGAGTTATTAACCGAATTTATACTGGGTGGAGTTGTTTCAGTTCTGAACAATATATACTCTGACCAAGTACTCACGTTATCGAATACATCTTTGGCTTTTACCTGTATGAAATAGCCTCCCTCGTTTTCAAAAGTATGAGATGCATTTACCGTTTCATTTGATTCAAAGAGGCCAAGCCATCCTGTCGTGTTGCCATCTCCCCAGTCAAACAAATATAACATCTGATCATCATTTGAATCATTAGTAGTTGAATTATACCAGTATACTCCGTCTTTCGAACCCTCAATCTCACCCCTAAGAGAAGGTTTATCAGGAGCAACATTGGCAGGAGAAGAGCAATCCATCACAGATATGTACGAAAAATTACAATTGGAAAAACTCAGATTAGTATTGCTACCGTTGACAATGTCACGAATAAAGTAAATATTGGAAGAAGAATTAACAAAGATAGCATTTGTAGTGTTGTCAATCTCACAGTCGACAATACGATTAAAATAATAAATCTCGGGGTTAGAACTAGTGATATTAACCCCAATCTCACACTCAGTAATATCACATAGAGATAATCTGACATCAGAAGAATTACTCATTGAAACACCGATATTATGATTGATTATTAGGCAATCAAAGATCTCGGAGTGATTACAAACCTTTACACCCACATCTGAGTTACGGATAGTTAACCCTTCAATATTCACACCGTAGTTGGCATCATACAAGTTAAGAATCTCATCGTCAGAAAGCGTTCTGTTCCACACAGCGATTTCATCTATAGTACCATTGAAATAATTACTATTGTTATCAAACCCGATGAAACATCCTTTGTTTATCCCAGTGCCCAATTTTGTTTGCGATCCTGTTAACTTTCCATCAACATATATTTTAAGTGTTGTTTTGTTATGAGTTCCAACAACACTATGCCAGCCACTGGATATATTTACTGAAGAAGCGACTTTTGTATCATTTAAACGAAACGTCGGTGTGCTATTTGTATTGTTTACATACAAACAATACCCGTGGGTACTGTTAGACTGAGATAATATTGTATCAGCCGTTCCCGAACCTCCTGCCCAATCAATCCAAGCGGAAACAGTCACGTTCTCCCCAACAAGTGCAGAGATGCTGCTCAAATTGATAGAGTCATCCACGCCATCAAAATCAAAACATCCCCTGCCTTTTAAACTGGTATCGTTCCACGTCGCACCATATCGAGTGCCGTTGTTGTTCTGCCCTGAGTAATCATACACCAGATCAGAAAAAGAATAATTCTCACCCACCTCAGAGTCATTGTTGAAATGCATCAAAAGCACATTACCGGTCATGTTAACAACGATACGCAAATCAAACGTATCATTACTTGGAAGCTCATAATCACGAGGATTGACCATAACAACTGAACCATTAACAACTACAGTAGTCCTGTTTTCACCGATAAGGGACAATGACTTATTGATGGTAATGTTTTCAGTATACGTGCCGTTATGGACATAGATAATATCGCCTGTGGATGCATTATCAACGGCATCCTGAATCGTATTCCAAGTATTATTCTGCTCGGACTGAGATTGATTTACAAGAGCGTTAATTACCCAGACAAAACCAGTTGCCTTATCAGTAGCATCATCGTTATCAGTAACATTCAAAGTAACCTTGAATAAATCACCTTCTGAATACGAGTGACTGCTGTTTTGTTCTGTAGCGTTGATTCCATCGCCGAAATCCCAGAACCACCCGGTAATGTTGCCGTCAACATCAGAAGACAAATCTGTGAAGTTCACGGTTTGATTGACAAAAACAACGGTAAATCGGGGTGTGAAATCTGCTTGCGGAGCGACATTACGAACAAGAATGGTTTTTGAGCAATTCGCTGAGGATGACTGGTTATTGGTCACTGTAAGAGATACCATATAGGTGCCGTTATCCTGATAACCATGATTCACGACGGAGTATCCTTCTTGTCCTGACTCATTCTGACCATCCCCGAAATCCCAAAAGTACTGGTCAATATATGTACCATCAACGGTCATTGATTTACTACCATTAAAGGTAATCGTATCCGTATCAAATGGAGTGAGCGGGTCATAAGTAAAATCAGCATAGACGGGGCCGCCAACAAGCGCTTTCGCATCCGCTACAGGTGGTGCCTCATCACACTCATAACCGCTGGCGTTAGTGGTATTTAAAATAGAGTAAAACTCATACCACCCGGTACCGTTACACTCTGTTGCGTTAAACCTAAAAAAGTAGGGGCCGGTAGTTATCGAATCATACGGTTTCCAATTCGTCCACTGATAATTTGAATCACTACCATTGTATCTATAACATAAAGAGAGATTTACATCATGCCACTCCCAATCTGAACCGTTTTCTTTTGCCACACAACACTCAATAGTGAACTCCGAATCCTGTAGAACAGGATCGATGTCAATTACATGTGATCGGTTATAAACCGGTGGAAGATGACTATCATTTACCCGTCCTGATGCCCAGGCGACCTCCCTTCGCTGATACCATTGGAGATCGGTATTATTTCTGAGATCGCTATTGGTTATCGTGACATTATTGTCATCTTTCCAGCAATATAAACCTTCAGCGAGGCTATTAGAATTTGTATCATCATTATCTACAATGTGTCCACCGTCCCAGATCGTGCTTGCAGTATGAGGTCCTGATAACACGACTCTACCCTTACCATATCGGAAAGCAATGATAGCTGGATTTCCTGGGAGTCTGGTCACTGCTTTTTTATTAGTCGGCGTCCAATCATACCATGTCGCCGTAATCTTTTCAACCAGATCCTTCCACGATACTTCCTCCTGTCCCTCGAAAAGATCCTGCCATTCATGCGGGAGGTCGTCAATAGAAACCATACCTAAACATTCTTTAACTAAATTTATTAGAAATTTGCACCAGTACCATATTTTTCCCATTACTGGGCGAAATTTCCAAATAGTAACCTCTGAAGAAGTTTTCGTTTCATAGCAATCTTCAGGATATTCAGCAAGAGATACCACTCCTTCACCTTCTACAATGGAGAAAGCACCCCCTCCCATACATCGCGTAAAGAGAGAATCGCCATGATAGTCACTGAGAATAGGATGTTCCTTATTAAGATCAGTTAAATTTGTGCAGACCCCCCAATGATGCGAATCATTTGATCCATTAATACTATAACTATATGCACCTATACCAACTCCATGAGGGTTACGTGGCAACCTAGGGAGGATTATCATCAAATCCAACCTTTTCCCATAAACCGTTAACCACTCGCTAACTACTTTTATCCCCGTTTTTATGCGAACATCTGTTTTTATCATGTCCTCATCTATAAACGCGTCTTTTTCGATACCCCATTCGGATAGCGTATCAGGAGAACCGTCAAAACCTAGAGGAAATAAGGCACCACCACATCGACCAATAAATCCACCACTATCAATATATATATAATCATTAAATATATCTTTTAAGTAATATCCGGTAGGGAATGCAGAATAAAATTGTTCAGGTAGTATTCCATCCATAATATGTACAGAATAATTATTTGATGTAAGAACTCCATTTGTCACATCATCCTTGTTTATCAAACTGGTACTAAAAACATATTCTGTGTTGTTTACAACCCAATTGTAATTGTCTAACGTTTTGACTGAAAATTTATAAACTGCAGAAGAAAGAATACCTCCTGTCCCTCTATTTATTGATATATTTATTATCTCAGAAGTAAAGGGCCTCCATTCTTCATTTACAGCTTGAGTTTCGTCCACAAAGAAAAAAACTGGTATCAACAGCATAATCAAAAATATGGCTATTATTTTCACCTTCATCTTCTCATCACCTCATCCATAACATACGTTTGTCATTTTTATGTTATGTATACTGATAATGTATTAACTCCTTTCTATATCTTGCCTTTGTTGATTATCTTGAGCAAAATTATGGAAATGGATATATTATAAAGCAACTCTAGGGGAATCAATCGTGATGGCAAACATTAACGAGGAGTTTAACAATCAGAATCATAGCATTGTTCATTGGAATGAGTGTTAAGAAAACCTTGATTTTCAGTACACACTAAAAAGCTAAGATAATAATGATATAAACAAGGGTCTTCAGTACGTCCATATTTGGTTCTTCTGGTCCATAAGGAGAGCCAGGTGTGAGAGAATAGTTGCCATTGCTGTCTACAGGTGGCCCTGCAGAGTATCGCAGTTTGAAGTAGCCATAGAAAACAGTAAAATGATATACCACAGGATATCGAGTATAAAATTTAAGATACATTCAATTAAAGTTCTGCCTGTTAGGGTTCTATCTGTCATATCGGCAAGTTCATTCCTAATATTCTTAGGATTAGTTTTTAATTGATGAAGTGCCATTATCAATTTGGGTATTTCATCATTTCTTATTGTGCTGTCCTGATATAACCGATTAATTGAGAGTTTTATGAATCTGTTAAAGGCTATGCCATCCATCTTGGTTAATATATCTATTGCTTTTTTCATTTCTATTGTTCTATCATTTCGTTTTGGAAGTGTTATAAGAATTTCTCTGTCTTTCCCAACATAATCACAACTCAAATCCTTGCTTTCTTTATCTAATGCCCTGCTGCTTCTGACGGTGAATAGCGGTGATGCTTTCATATCAGATGTTACACTATTGTATCCAACTACAGAAGTGAATGATACGCCGATAAGGACGGCAACTGCTATGATACTGCCGATGAGTATCTTTTTATTCATATTCTTTCCCCATATATCTCATAGATATCCTATTATTTAAGTTTTATCTACTAATAATTGTCTAATTTTTTCATTAAATAGGATATGGTTCTTGTGCAGGATGCCAGTCAAAGTTAACCCATGGAAATAAAATGAATAAAGGTAAAGTAATTCTACCAAAGATAATTTTTGAATTACTCCCATCGCCAATATAATCACTCCAATAATTCTCATTCCATTTATTTGAAAAACACCTCAATAGTGATACTTTAAAATAAGCATTTTTCCCATTATCGATGAAATTATTTCTAGTAAAAACATTTCTATGCGAGAGATAAATATAAACACCATATGACTGATTTGAAATATGGTTATCTGAAATTTTGTCACCACCATCAGACTTACAGTATATACCAACAGCTATATTATCTGAAATATTGTTATTTATAATATTGTTATTACCATAACCTTCAATCCAATCAATATAAATTCCTGTTGGTTTGTTATGTATAATATGGTTTCTTGAAATAAGATTATTTGATGAGTATAGAAAAATGCCACCTGTAGATACAATAGAGCCAAATCCATTATCATTAATAAAATTATTAGAAATTACATTTTCTTGAGAGCCGATGCTTATGCCACATTCAAAATTTTGTGAAATTGTGTTACTTATTATATTATTACGCCTATCATGAATCATTAAACCAATTCGATTTTCGCGAATATCATTTACATATAAGGTATTATTATTATTACAATTGTTATACTCGCCTATTTCAATACCATAATTTAGAGTATGTATTACATTCCCAGAGACATTATTATTATCAGAATAATGTCTAATTATAACACCATAATCTTCTGAAAACAATTCGTATTCAATTTTATATATGAGATTATTTTGGATTGAAGTATTTGAACATTCTTCGAGATAAACTCCTGCTCTCTGACCACCCGTCCCATAACCAAGTTGGAGTTTATTGTCTTTAATAGCAAGATTTTTACAATTTCTAGCATCAATACAATAAATCCCACAATAACGAAGACGAAAACCACTAATTAGTACATCATCTGCTCTAATTTTTATAACAGATCCCTTCCGTTTTACATCAATAACAGGAGTCGCCCCGTTCTCACCAATCAGACTTATCGATTTATCAATTAATAATCGCTGATAATACGGTGACGAATCATCATAGACATAGACAGTATCGCCATTGCTTGCATCATCAATAGCATCTTGAATATTTGTGTAGTTCCCTGGTCCACTTCCACCGACATACAAGATATTTCCATCATAGTTAGTCGGCATAGGAAAAAGTTTAGGTTTACTCCCATCCACAATAGCATTGATACTCGGTGCAAAGGCTACGCCAATGAATAAGAGGATAACGGTGACTACCACTCCTTTCTTGATGAGGTTATTTCTTTCCATTTTGCTTTCCCCCATGATTAATAATGCACTTCTGATATATTTGTTTATCCCTGCCAGCAGTACTTCCGCAAGTAATATGAAGAAAAATCAATCAAAATAAAATACAAAGAAAAATCGTTCAATGAATATTTATTTATAATTCAATGAAAGTTTAATAAAAGTTTATTCACTTCATATACACCATGATATTTTCTATAGATTATATCATGTTCTTTTAGTAAATTCAGATGTTTATGTATTGTAGCGTTTGAAGGTTTTTTACCATGTTTGTTTTTGCAATAGTTACCAACATCTTCACGACCAAATTGGTTATCGATATTCTCAAAGATAAATTTTGTAATTGTATCGATACGAGAATATTCGTAGTAGACCCTACCGAGTGTTTCTTTGAAATATGTTAATAATGATTCTGGTGAATCGAATTTGAGTGTTTTACTTTTTTTATGAGTTTGTTTTATTTCCTTTCGCTTGGAGTTTTCTTCATTAGGTTGGAGATTATAGACTTTTTCTTCATCAAAATTTAGCGGATACCCAAACTCATTTGGTTCATCTGGCACACGATTGGTTCTAATCGCCAAGTCTCTCATTATAATCCAGTCTGCATTATCTTTATCTAACAACTCCTTTAAAAAAATGTTTTCTTCTCTTAATTTATTCATTTCTTCTTCTCTTTGTTTAGCTACTTTTATAACCGAATCAACCTTTTCCGCTAATAATTTAAGTTCCTCTTTAAAAGACGGCATCCATATTTTTAGTTCATTGTTTTCCTTTTTCAATTGGTCTATTTCTTTTCGTTTTTCATCGACTTTCATCACTGTTTCCAGGTCAAGCGGGGCTCCGCACCTCAAGCAGAATTTACCAGTTGCCGGATTCATCTTCTCACATCTAAAGCATTTTTTTGGCGTTAAATTTTCTTTCTTTTCTTCTTTATCTTCCTTTAATCCATGAAGTTTTAGGATTGCACCATCTATATCCCTTAAGGAAAGGTGTACATAGGTACTTGGCATGTTAGAGCCCTGGATCCAGCCGAAGTAATGGTTCATCTGCGCCTCTGTAAAATGGGTTGCCAATTTAGTTGCCTGAGTGTGTCTGAAAAGATGGAGGTGAATTCTTTTTTTTATATTAGCACGTTTGGCGAGTTTTATGATAGTTCTCGGACAGGCTCAACTCTTTAATTTTTTTCCAATATAATAAGTAGCTATACCAGTAATTATTGCAGTTAGAATACCTCCAACCGCCGCCTCCGCTGCGGCATCCTTAGATTTATTCTTTCTGTTTTCATAGATTAGCTTACCAGTAGCGGTTCCTGAAATGCCTGCTACTCCTAAAGCTGCAAGGGTTTCAGGTGAATCGCAGACAAGATGCCCCAATGGATCCCTTCTTGGATCAACTCTATCTTTGTGCACCTCATATCTGTTAGTATATTCTAGAAGATGGATATTTGGCTCGCATCTATATTGTCTAATCGCTCCATCTGGATCTCCTAAAAATGTCTCTTCGCACTCTCTTGGAATTTTTGGCATTCTCCACTTAGCTATAGTAATTTTTTCACCGAATTGCTTATTGACTAACATTTTTCTGAGTGTGTATACCTCTGTCACAGTTATCAATCCTCCTCACCACTTGTTAATAAATGTACTAACGCTGCTGCACCTAACGCTGCTATCGTTCCTAGAGCAAACGTCCCAACAGCTGTAATTGCTGCACTTTGGTCTTCATACCCACAGTGTGAACATCGGACATATTCATAACTTATTCTAAATCCATCAACTTGACCTCCACATTTTGGGCATAATGACCGCATTTCTGGTATATTTGCTATGCCTTTTTTCATGAGTTCTTCTCTTGCTCCTTCTAACTGAGCGTGCTCGAAATCGGATAGTCGCACTAGATTTTTCCTCATTTTTTTGTCACTCCCCAAGGCATGTACTCCAAATTTTTGTCTTGGATGCATCCCTCACATTCACCACCTTGTTCACTCGGCTCGTATATTTTACTAGTCTATTTTTGCTGGCTATTCCGGATTTTCGCCAGTTCGTTTATCAATATGTGTGTGAATTCCTTGGATGTTACATCAACATCGTGATAATGGGTATCATGCCATTTTTGAAGCTGCTTGCTTATCACGGTCGGCCTCCTTCTAACAGCATAAAATTAATAGCTAAAAACGGAAAAGTTCCCGGATTTTTATTGTAAAAACAGGAAATTATTTCATCAAAAAATATAAACATGGAGAGGAGGCTGAGGGGGGGAACGATAACACGAAACAGTTTTGGTGAACCGGTTGAGTTCCCTGATGTCTGGTCCTGACGACGGCCTACTCGATAAGTAATATAATGGCAAGAGTAATTGAACGTTTCGTGCTGAATTTTATGCAACGAGTTCACCAAAAAAGTAGAGCAGAACACAGCTTATAAATTTATCCCTACTTTTATATAATATTCAATAATTATAATAAAATAATAAGAATTAAATAATAAAAATTAAAATGATAAAAATTAAATAATAAAAATTAAAATATATATAAGATACAATACTATTTCTTTTTGGTTTTTTTGCTGTGCAGTTCAATGGCCGAAAACAGCAAATCGTTTAATCTACTTCTAAATCGTGGATCATCCAGCAAAGTCTCGAATCCAGATATTTGATTTCTAAGGTTATGTACTTCTTGCTGCAAATTCGAAAGTTGCTTATCTTTCTCTTTTAACTGTTCATGCACATCAGAAATATCTGTTGGATGTTCAAAAACCAAAAGTGAATGCATTCCTTGTTTGTATAAAGTTGAAAGGTCATTCTCAGGTATCCTTCTGTAACTACGATCCAAATATCCTTCATGTCCTGACATCTGCTCGACAGCATCAGCTCTGATAACACCTTTTAACCTATTCATAAAGTATTTTCTCAAACAGTGAATATGAATCTCAAATCTATTGGATGTTGGGTCTTTCTTATCATATCCAGATTTTTTTAATAGTTTAGCCCACATATTCCATGCCGATGACCATGCAAAAGGAAAAATCCTATCATCATTTAGTTCCTTATGAAAATTCTTTCTTTTATCGCATCTTTCAACTGCTGCTTTTAGATAATCTTCTCTGACTCTCAACCATTCTATTAATGCATCCCTTGATTCATCTGAAAAGAATGTTATACGTGGTACATCATTTTTTGATGCATCTTGACGAATAATTATTTTACCAGGAGATATTAGATTTCCGTTATTATCCTTATAGATTACATCTTGTGGTTTTAGATTTAATGCTTCGCCTATTCGCAATCCAGAACTTGACATTACTAAGAACAATGCTCTCTCTTTGATTCCACCATGCTGTAGGATCTGTTTAAGTTCTGTTGGTGTTGGTACATGATCTATTGATTTTGGAATTGCTTTTTTCTGTCTTTTAATCTTCCTCCATACTTTTTTTTGTATTTGTATATCATTTTCCTCTAAAAACTGTCTAACACAGGTTATTCTTCCTGCTCTTGTTATTGGTGCTAGATGTTTTATCTCCTTCCAGAATGATAGTAAATCTTCACTGTAATCCCTCCCATCATCAAAATATGTATCTGGATTAAGTTTCAATGTGTCAAAGAAAGAATTTATATGATTTCTATATATCCGTCTAGTTGATGTTTTATCAATATCCTCTAAAAATTCCGTTATTGGATTTGTTTTTGCCATATGCCATCAACAATATAAATGTAAAAGTGAAATATAAACTTTTCGTAGTGGTAATATGAAAACAATATATTTTATTACTGGAAATAAAGGAAAACTTTCTGAGGTAAAAGAAAAGTTGAGAAGCCTAGATGTTACAGTAATTCAAGAAGATCTTGGGTATCCTGAAGTGCAGGGGGATTCTCTAGAAGAAGTGGCTGAATATGGTGTGGAATGCATAAAAAAAAGATTCTCCCATCCTTTTATACTCGAGGATGCTGGTCTTTTTATTGATGCGTTGGAAGGTTTTCCCGGCGTGTATTCTAAATATGTATTTTTCACAATTGGTTGTAAGGGTATTCTAAAACTATTGGAAGAAAAAAAGAGAAGAACAGCAGTTTTCAGATCTGTGTATGCCTATTCTGAACCCGATAAAAAACCTCTATTTTTTATTGGAGAATGTCAAGGGATAATAGCCAATAAAGAAAAAGGGGGAGGAGGGTTTGGTTATGATCCTATATTTATCCCCAATGGTGAAACAAAAACATTTGCTGAGATGGGTATTGAAGAAAAGAACACATTTTCTCATCGAGGAAAAGCAATGGACAAACTTATTGATTTTTTAAAAGAAAAATAAAGATATTGGTACGAAATAAAACACAAATAGTTCATAAATAAAACAGTCTAAGGTTTGCTACTATTTTTACAATTCAATAGCTCTATTTAACAAAAGTAATATAAAATATCAAAGCATATAAAAATAACTCCAAGAATAATTATAAAAATAGAAAGTTTTAAAAACGTACGTCTATAATATAACGTACAGGAAAGGACATGCCTGCCGCAGAAAAGAATTTGGATGAAGACATTCTAAAAGTTCGATATCTTGGAGCATCCAAGATACTGCTTATATTGGCAGTGATATATTCCCTTTGGATCATTTTCCTTATGATGAGTGTCTATTTTCTTGGATTTGGCAACAAATGGGCGCTTCTTACAATGGATCAATGGATAATATCAGGTATAATTCTTTTAGGTGTGTTTGTTGGTCTAAACGTAATATTTATCCTACATCATTACATGGTTAAAAGGAAAAGAATTGAAAGTGAAAAACCAAAACCCTTATCCTTTAAAGGCAAAAAGTTACATATATATACCCTTCCAACAGACTCTAAAGGCGGAATTTACAGCAAAACTTTTGTAAAAATTGACGGAGACGCTATACTTAATTTACGATTCCAAATGATTTCACCTTATGTGTTGTGGGGGAAAAAAGAATAAATTATTTTTTCACTATTCCCATTTCAGCTAATTTTTCTGGAAGATAAGTATCTGTAACATAATCAAGACCATATTTTGCAAGGGCCTGCTGTTCTGATTTTTTACCCAGACTCAACTGTAATCTAATCTCATGCTTCCAAAACGTTTCTTGAAATCGAGGATCTGAAAGTTCGCTTTTTAACGCATTGATATCTTCTTTTGTTAGTTTGTCGGTAGGTAACTTATAGTTCTCGATATCTGAAGGTGTCACACCAAGATATTGAGCGGCAGGTGTTGCCAGATATTCAGAGATGTGCGCGGTTTTAATAGCCCCATAGGCAACACTTCCAAAGATTCTATAACTCCAAGGATCACAATCAGTAAAAACGAGAACAGGTATTTTCTTCTCTTCGTTTAAACGCTTAATGAAGCGTCTCGTTGATCGAGCGGGTTGTCCCTTCAGATGAACAAGAATTGCTCTACTTGATGTATCGAATCCATTCTCAACAAGCCTGTCAAACATACCACCAGTCTCTATCGCAAGAATAAAGTCAGCATCTGCCCCTTTAAATGATAGTTTTTCTGGTTCAACATTGTAAGGAATTGAATAGCCTGAATCACCCACGTCATCTTGGCAATGGATTTTCTTTTTTGTTTTATTCCGAGTCATTTCTTCAATGGTGAGATTTCCAATAACTCGTGCACCATCTTCCTCTGGTCTCAGCTTAAAATCTTCTCTCATGCAACTTGTAATTACTTCTAAATCCTCTGCAAGCGAATCTGATTCTGGCTGGGAATGGAATTTCGCGAGATCCCAACCTTCAGAAATATAGTACATTTCTCTGAGTGTTGAAGATTTATTTGTCTTTATCATGCCCTTTATAAAATCTACCATATACATGGTACGGAGCATCATATACGCGCCGTCTAACGATTTTGCTGATCTCTCTGTCATATTTTTACCATATTTCCACACGCTCAATTTATCATCAAATTGAATGTTAGATTTGGTACGTGTAGGAAGTTTTAGATTTGGTATTTCTGAACTCTCAAGATCATTATAGACCTTTGATGCAATTGAATCAATCCTTTTGATTACCTTTGTATAATCACGCGGCATTTTTAGTCCCCCTCCCATTTATCTGCCCCAATCACATATGATGGGTTTATATCTTCAACATAAAGATCATTTTCATCAAAATCTCCTTTGTCTAACCCAGCAAGTTCAAAATAAATATCTCTTTTGTCTGCTGGTGGGATGCCTTCAAGATTCCATTTTATGTAATTGTCAGTGATTTTTGTTGGTTTGGGTGTTACAGTCCCTACAACGGCATCTTCAGGTATAGCTGCATAGAGATTGAATTTCTGTGGTTTATCTTTATAATTAACAACCATGACTGTGCTTTTTGTAATCCAGCCTCCTTCGCGTTTTTCTGAAGAACCATCAAATAATGTGGATTGCACAGGTTTCGCAGAAATCTTCTCATATTCAATGAGATCTTCAATCCATATAACGTCCATTATTTTCGTTATCACTTTATCAAGAGACGGTACTGGTTTATCTAGCATGTTTGAAGATTTTTTCGCTATTTCAGGCAAAATCTTTGTAATCAATTCAAATTTCTCTCTGGTTTTTACACGCCGTACTTTTTTATGTATGTGACTCTGTACTTTTCGTGCACACTCTCTAAATGCAAGCTTAATCTCATTTTCAATCTCAGGAATGTCTGCTATGGCTTCTTTGCTTTCAGAGGTAAAAGGAATGAGCGTAGAGGACATGTGGGTTAAAAAAATTGCAGGACCCGAAGGTATGCCCTTTCCGGAAGACTGCTCTAAACCATATCTTCTCCAATCAATAGATGATATTGCAGAAGTGGAAACACAATCTCCCTGCTGGTACAAGAGTGGGACACGATTGGCAAATCGCATTAATTTTACGGTTTTGTCCTTCGGCAGACTACCGCCATAAACAACACCTATCTCAATCTGGAACGGATTGCCCGAATAAACCGATGCAGGTCTTGATGTTGTAACTATAAATTCTGGAGAAATTTCCTGAGTTTCATGCTTCAAGCTACGCTTTATCAACGTTTCACCAATTGGAGAAAGACAATCAGTGCTAGGAGCCATTATTTTTATTTTTTTAAACGCTTTATGCAATGCTAGAAACTGCTCTCTAGACATATCCTTGGGGCTGAGATCTTTATCTAATTGAGCCTTTTCACATACTGCTTTAGTAGTTCTATCCCCCATGCTGGTAAATTCACTCTTCAAAAATGAGGACAGTTTTCTACTCTTGGTATTCTTGGCCATTTTTATCAAAGTTCCAAGTTCAACCCCATAAGGATGCGGCTTAATTTCAACACTTGTTCTAGGCAATATGTCTGATGTTCTTTCAAACAAATGCTCCGTTCCATCAGGTTCTTTAAAAGTGATTTGTGCATGGGGATTAACAATAGAGATACTTTGTAGGTAGTCATACACAAAACGTTTACCGCGTTTATAGTCCGCTACAATACTCACTTCCAATCTGGTACCAGATGGTTTATCCCAATGCATAATATCTCGATTTATAACTTCAGAGCGATTTTTGTTGGTATCAATAGCAAGTTCTGTAACCGTAGCGGGCCTGTCTTCTTGTATTTTTGATATAACTTTTGCATGTTTACCAGTAGTCAACTGACCATACAATACTACAGCAGAAATACCTATTCCTTGCTGTCCTCTGCTTTGCCTAATAGCATGGAATCGAGAACCATAGAGTAGTCTTCCAAAGATATGGGGAATCTGTTTTTTAACAATACCCGGTCCATTGTCTTCAATAATAAGTTTACATTCACCATCTTCATGATTCTTAATTTCCACATAGATATCTGGAAGAATGCCAGATTCTTCACAGGCATCTAAACTATTGTCCACTCCCTCTTTTACACTGGTTACTAAAGCTCTTGTTGGATTACCAAAACCGAGAATATGTTTGTTTCTTTCAAAGAATTCAGCTACCGATATCTCTTTCTGTTTTTTAGCTAGCTCATGTGCGATTGCTTCAGCCAAAATCTACCCTCCTTTTTAGGGGAATTTTGCACCCAGATAGGTAATCTAAATGGTAATTATAAAATTATTGTATATTCTATAAAGATAATGATTTTTTATTGTGTCAAACTTCGTATTTTAGAGAGAATAAGAATATTTTTAATATTTTTTAACAAGATCGAATTTGATAAGAATATTAGGTAACGTTTATAAGTAAAAATTTACTTTGCCTTCTAAAATCTACTCCTTATAGGGAAGACAATGTCAACATATGACCAAAAAACTTTAGAAGAGAAATGGCAGAGAAAATGGCAAGAAATGAAAATCTATCATTTCGATTTTGATAGTGATAAACAGCCTTATAGCATAGATGTTCCACCAAGATATGCGTCCGGCCCATTACATGCAGGTCATGCTGTACATTATACTCATATAGATTTTGCCGCTCGTTACAAAAGGATGAGAGGTTACAATGTTTTCTTTCCGTTATGTTTTGATGTTAACGGTATACCCATCGAAGAACGTGTTGAGAGAAAACTAAATATCACTCGAAAGGACGTTGATAGACATGAGTTCACAAAGCTCTGTTCTGATTTTGCTGAAAAGAATATCAAAACCATGACCGGCCAGTTTATACGACTGGGGGAAAGCATGGACCCAACAATATACTATCAAACAAATGCGGAATATTACCGTAGGATTACTCAAATATCGTTTATTGAACTTTATAATAAAGACCATATCTATAAAGGAAAATTTCCAGTAAATTGGTGTCCGCGTTGCATGACTGCAATGGCAGATGCTGAAGTTGTATATAGCGATAGAACAACTAAGCTTAACACAATAAAATTCTATTTTACGAAAGAGCAGGGCAAGCAGCTTTTAAAATATCACAGTGTTGGAAAGGATGAAAAAGGTACGTACATTGAAATTGCAACAACTCGGCCAGAGATGCTCCCGTCGTGTCAAATTGTTGCTGTACATCCAAATGATGAAAGAGCGCCATGGTTGATTGATCAAACTGTTAAGGTTCCATCAACTGATAAAGAAGTAAAAATTGTTGAAGATGATGCTGTTGATCCTGATTTTGGTACGGGCATCGTAATGATCTGTACAGTTGGAGATAAAGAGGATTTAAACTGGGTATTCAAATACAAACTTCCCCTCGAAATGAGTATTGACGAAGAAGGGAAGATGACAGAAATCTGTGGCAAATACAAAGGAATGAAAATTGAAGATGCAAGAAAAGCTGTTATTGAAGATTTAAAAAAGAATAGCATTCTCATTAAACAAGAACCTTTGGATCAAAATGTTGGTGTGTGTTGGAGATGTAAAACTCCTGTGGAATTTATTAATGCAGAACAATGGTTTTTGAAAACTGTTTCTTTTAAGGAGAAAGTACTGCAAGAAAGCGATGCAATGAACTGGTATCCAGAGTTCATGAAAATACGACTTGAAGATTGGGTTAATTCACTTGAATGGGATTGGGTCATTAGCAGACAGAGGTATTTTGCAACTCCCATTCCTCTTTGGGAATGTGAAAACTGCAAGGAGGTTGTACTAGCACGACCAGAGGATTGCTATCTTGATCCTACAATAGACAAACCGCCAGTTGATAATTGCCCAAAATGTGGTGGTCCGCTCAAAGGTTGCGAAGATGTCTTTGATACATGGATGGATTCATCTATTTCTCCCCTATATAATACGTTTTGGCATAGGGATGATGAAAAATTCAAAAAACTATACCCAATGTCACTAAGACCACAGGCTCACGACATCATACGAACATGGGCATTTTATACAATACTGCGATGTGCACTCCTAACAGATGAAAAACCCTTTGAAAATATCATGATGGGCGGATTCATTTTATCTGAAGATGGCACTCCCATGCATGCAAGTCTCGGTAATGTTATTGATCCGCTAAATGTAATGGATGAATATGGTACTGATGCGTTTCGATGTTATGCGGCAAGTTGTGCCCTCGGAGAGGACAACCCATTCAGAAAGAAGGATATTATTCGAGGTGTTAAATTTCTTAGAAAACTGTGGAATGTTCAACAGTTCATAGGAAATGTTGTAAAAGATAGTAAACCTGAAAAAACAGAACTGCAAGATATAGACAAATGGATTCTTTCGAAATATAGCAAACTTGTAAAGAAATGCACAGAGAAGATGGATGTATTCGACTACTCTCAATCAATGAAAGAAACAGAATATTTCCTTTGGCATGAACTTGCAGATCATTACATAGAAATGATTAAATCATCCATTTATGAAAAGAAAAACGTAGACAGCATCCGGTATACGTTATATACAGTTGGTCTTGGAATTCTTAAGCTTTTTGCACCGTTTTTCCCACATATAACCGAAGAGATTTATTCGGATTACTATAAAAATTATGACGACAAAAACAGCATTCATATTTCCAATTGGCCAGAACCAATACTTATCGATGAAGAAAAAGAAATGGCTGGAGAACTGGTGAAAAATTATATTTCACAAGCTCGTTCGTGGAAAAGTGAACAGGGGATTGCATTAAATGCACCGATGAACTCGACTGCAACTTATGCATCAGAAGAATTAATTTCAAAATTTAAACCAAGCGGATCAATAATAAAATCGACGTTGAAATATCCTGACAGTCATAGTTTTATTGTTGGAAAACCTGATATCGAGGAAAAGGTCACCGAGGTTACTCCAGTTTATTCAAAACTCGGACCGTTTTTCAAGCAAGATAGTCAGAAGATTGTCAAATGGATACGTGATAATCAGAATGGAATTATTAAAAAAATAGAAGAGGACGGAGACATTCTTATTTCGGATATCTCTGTGGTAAATTCTAATGTAAAAGAAGGGTTACTTAAAAAAGGTTATATCCAGGTTAAAAAAGAGACTAGAGTTAAAGGGAAGAAGGATGTCACAATTATTCCTTTCGAAGGTTTTTATTTGGAATTCCAAGGAGAATGATATGAAAATTAATAAGAAAACATTAAGGAGTTGGGCCATTAAAATTCTTGCAATACTTGTAGTACTAGCAATGGTTTTTGCAGGCTTTGTCGTCATCTTTTGGAAGTAATCCATAATTTTCTCGATATCTTTTTAAAGAATTGTTTTATTCGACGGTGCGGCGAGCTACTATGGCAGAAAAAAGTATATTGGCGAATCCAGCACCATTAGGTTTAATGGGCTTTGGAATGACTACAGTACTATTAAACATACATAATGCAGGTTTCATTGCACTGGGTTCAATGATACTTGCCATGGGCATATTCTATGGGGGCCTTGCGCAGATTATTGCAGGAATACTGGAATATAGAAAAGGAAACACATTTGGTGTAACAGCATTTACATCATATGGTCTGTTTTGGTTGAGCTTTGTTGCACTGGTTGTAATACCAAATCTTATACCAGGTGTTACTGCCCCAGATTCCACGGCACTGGCAGCATACCTTTTCATGTGGGGGTTATTCACATTTATGATGTTCATCTCAACGTTGAAGAAAAACAAGGCATTACAGTTTGTGTTTATATCTTTAGCAATTTTATTCTGGTTGCTTGCTCTAGGTGATTTTACGGGAAATGCCACAATTACAATAATCGCAGGATATGAGGGTATTATCTGTGGGTTAAGTGCCATTTACCTGGCCATGGCTGAGGTCATTAATGAAACCTATGGAAAAACTATTCTACCTATAGGCAGTCCAACGATAAAATAAATCTATAGTTTTATCAACGTATATGATGAGGATCCTAATCCGATCTCCTCGCCATATTTTATTTGCTTGAACGGACTTACCTTATTTACTCTTTCAAAAACATTTTCTTTAACGCCATGTATGAGATCAAGCGATGCCTTATCTATCGCAACTGGATCATCTGATACTAGATAACCAATATCTGGACATATGATGGGATCTGCAAATGGATCACAATCACAGCTTTTAGAAATTCGTTTTAATTCATTTAAATAGATCACGTTTTTATCTTGGACACATGCTTTTGCGGCACATGCTAGAACATATTGAAAATCAGCATCCTTGTTTTTTATGGCACCAGTTTCACAGTTCTCAATGCAAACACCGCAACCAAAACAATTTCGTACATTCTGTTTCCACTTATTTCCTTTTATTTTTATTGCATCGAAAGGGCACACCTCAGCACAAACACCGCAATAAGTACAAGCATCCTCCTTATAGATTGGTCGACTGCCGCGATGCATCTTTCTCTTAGTTTCTTTAGTTACACCACCCATGCCGAAATTTTTAATCGCACCTCCCATTCCAGTTGCTACATGACCTTTAACATGGGATATCGCAAAGATATGAGTTGAATTCATCAGATGCCAAGCAACTTCATACTCTCTATTGCCCACAGTTTTTAAAACGCCACTGTCATCTATAACCACGTCACAACCAACTTTTTTCGTAGTAAAACCATGCATTCTCGCCAATTGATGATACCCAGATACATAATGTCGTAATCCAGGGTATGCGACCGTAGTATCAAAAAGATACGGATCAGCTTTCACCCTTTTCAATTCATCAGTTACTATCTTTACAAAATCTGGCTTTGAAAAATACTTATTTTTAATCTCACCCATATGCAGCTTTACAGGAACCTTTTTGCCGGCAAAGTTCTGAATACCAAAATTTTCTAGTGCTTCATGGAGCTTCTCTAGATCTGAAAAGAAGATGACCTTTTTCATCCTACTATTTTCTCCCACTTCTTTAGTTTGGTGACACTACCCAATGAGCCACCATCTTTTATCTCTTCACGAATACGGTTCTCGTGCTCTTTGACATCTAATGCTCGATTAGCGATTTCATGAGCTATTTCCTGAGGCACTACAACAACTCCAGAATCATCACCTATTACCCAATCTCCAGTTCGTACAGTTTGATTTCCACATTTAATTTCTGTACCAATTTCCCCAAAACCTTTTGGTTCTCCAGCATTAGAAGAAATATGTCGACAGAAGATAGGGAAACCCATTTGTACGATATCATCTAAATCTCTCACTGCACCATCGATTACAACACCAGCAAGCCCTTTGAGTTTCGCACTCCAGGTAGCAAGTTCTCCCCAAATAGCTGTTTTTCCGCCATTTACATCTACTACTATTATTTGATCTTTATCTGCTTTGTCTATTGCCTCTATGGGTTTTGCCCAGTCTCCATCAATTGTCCGAACAGTAAGAGCTCTCCCCATCATATGGAAACCAAGCTTGATTGGTCTAATTCCTTGCATTGCTCCTTTTTTATGCATTGCATCGGAGATGTTTGGCGTAGAAACCAGAGAAAACGCTTCTTTCAGTTGTGATTTATCATATTTTTTGTAAAGCTCGGTAGAAATAGATTTTTTCTCAGATATCGCTTTTTTTATCCGTTTTGTTTCCTCTGTAACATTTTTGGCTTTGGTTATTGCCCCGCCAACGATTATAATGCTTGCACCAGCTTTGACAACATCTGCAACGGTTTCACTATTTAACCCGCCAGCAACAGCAACTGGGGTATCAGTAGTTTTGACAAGAAATGAAAGAATTTCAATAGGTTTTTTCCCAATCATTTGTTCATCGATCCCAACATGTATGCATAGATAGTCAGCACCAAGTTTTTCCAATTCTTTTGCACGTTTTACCTTATCTTTGACACCAATAAGATCAACCATGATTTTTGTTCCGTAGCTCCGAGCGGATTTCAACGCATCAGTGATTGTACTGTTATCTGATGCTGCAAGAATACATACAATATCTGCCCCCGCTTTAGCAGCCATTTCTGTTTCAAGTGCACCGGTATCCATTGTTTTCATATCAGCAACAAGCGTTTTGTCTGGAAATGTTTGTTTGAGCTTTCTTACAATCTCCATACCTTCACTTTTGATGAGAGGCGTGCCCGCTTCTAGCCAGTCTGCTCCACCCTCTACAGAATCTTTTGCAATACCCAATGCACGATGTGCATTTAAAAGGTCCAAAGCTACCTGCAAAATAGCTTTCATGAACAGCGAATAAATATGTACTTATTTAAAAAGTAATGCATACATAAAGTTCAGTGAGATTTCGTGACTTTTATAAAAAGGCTATTGTATTATAGTCAGCGACATAAGTAATTGGAAGGATTAAGATTGAAATCATGCCCTGATAAGAATCCCTTAATTTTCATTTGCATTTTTTCAATGCTCTGAAAATATGTAGAATTAGTCACATTATGCCGTATAACTTTCCAA
>JAUWBM010000005.1 GCA_030601705.1 Thermoplasmatota archaeon | reverse complement strand
CGATAAATCATTGCTGCTGTTTCTCTAACAGCTCGTGGAAGACCGAGCCCTGAGGACATTCTATCAAGCTCAGAAAGGGCAAGCGCAAGGCTTCTCTCCGTAGCATCAGAAATTCTAACTCTTCTCTGCCATTTTCTCAGGCGATACAGCTGAGCTCTGTTTCTAGTTGGAATTGATTTCCCATATGAATCTCTGTTCTGCCAACCTATCATCGTACTAAGGCCTTTATCATGAATCGTGTATGTCATAGGTGCTCCAGTACGCGCTCTTTTTTCACGCTGCTCACTATCAAATGCACGCCATTCAGGGCCGTGATCAATAATATCTTGATCAATCACAAGGCCACAATCTCTACAAACCAATTCAGCCCTGGAGTAATCCTTACTAAGATGTGTACTACCACATTCAGGGCATTTAACAGTTTCTTCTATTTTTTGTTTCTCTTTTTTGCTTGCCAATTAAACCAGACCTATAAAACTCATTTAATCCAACAGTTTTATTTTACCAACCTTTAAATTATATAATCCATACTAGTGAAACAACCCCATTGAAGAAAGCATCAGAGAAACTTTCTCCACTGCTGTTGATACATCCTCTGTGTTTTTTCCACCGGTACAAACTGTTTTACCAGAACTAAAAAGCAACATAACGACACGTGGTTCTTTTACTCTATAGACAAGCCCGGGGAATTGCTCTGGTTCATACTCCACATTTTCCAAACCGAGTCCCATTGCCACTTCATTTAGGTTAAGTTCACCACCTAAATCAGCGGTAGCTACTATATTCTGAACAACTATCTCTAGATTCTTATATACTTTTACACCTAGTTTTCTTAATTTTTCTGATATTATATCAACAGCCTTACGTACATCCTCAAGGTTTTTTGCACCTGTGCAGTTTGCTTTTCCACTTGTAAAGAGAAGTGTAGCTGTTTTCGGGTCATCTAACCTGTAAACCAACCCTGGGAACTGCTCTGGTTCATATTCTGCGTCTTCTAACGATTGCGCTATCACGACTAGATCCAATTTCTCTGCGAATGTTGTAGATGCTACAATGTTTTGTACTTTTATTTCTATCATATAGGTATCACTCTCTAATAAACGCATTTTCTATCTAATTTTATGGAGTTTCTTGGACAAACAGGTGCTTTATAATATTATTTCTACCCATAACCTTAGAGGAAAAAGGGGTTTATATAGGAGTAGGTTATTTAGTACAATTGAGCGGAAAGAAATATGACGATATTCGGATGGTTTAAAAATAAAGATAAGAAAAAAGAAGTTCCAAAGCATATTGCTAAAAGGAAATCCAAGAAGAAGGAAAAATAGTCTATGGAATATTGAAGATGAATAAATGAGGTGAATAAAATGGCTACTAAATTGAAACGGTTAAAAAGGAAGCATGAAAAGAACAAAAGAGGACGTAAAAAATCACGATGCAACTGATCTGAATATTTATCATCTTCAACAGATATTTGAGAGCTATTTCTAGAACAGAAATTTTTTTTTTATTTTGACAGTTTACCACGATAGTTTTTTATACAATAAATGTTAAATCGTGTCATGCTATATATTAGCTTCATTTGTGTGGATGGCGTAGGAGATATGAATAAAGAATATGAATCAGCGATCAAAGAAATAGATAAACTCGGAGAGACAAAAAGAGAGGATAAAAATAAGAAACACGAAGAACGATGGAGAGAAGCATATACATAGCTCTTTGGAAAGGATCTGAATCTATAGAAGATGAAAATACGTTATAAGATTTAGGAGAATTCATACATGATCTGTAAAATCTGTGGAGAAGAAACCGATAATCCAGGTGGTATCTGTGATGAGTGTAAATTCTCGGTTATAAACATTGATGAGATTCCTCCAAACATGGAGAAAAAACCTTTTTAAGGGAAAAAAACAGTATGATTCATATCAAATGTAAAAAATGTGGTTGGCGGTTACCTTTTTCTGGTAAAGGAAATGATGATACTGTTAGTGGACGAGGAGATGGCAATATCATATGTCCTAGTTGTGGTGAAATATTGATTAAAAGAGGTGGAAAGGGATATGAATGGAAATGAACAATCCATAGCTGATCGTTTGCATCATCTTTTTTACCCTCCCACAAAAACCCTAACATGGTGGATTGATTTTTTAAACAAAGAGATGTTATGAAATTTAATATCGAGAGAGGGGAAATAAATTAAATGTCCGCTGTGTAAAAAAGAATTTGAAAGAGCCGAATTAAATATATGGGGTAAAAGGTTTTGTCCATATTGTTCTTACGATTTAAGTTTGGAGGAATAAAATGAAATGCCCTATGGTATCTATTACTAGAGAACCTCATGATTGTATAGAAGATAAATGTTATTTTTGGGAATTGGACCATGGTAAATGCAAATGGATGTAGACTAAATGAAAAAATTGGTTTGCAAAGAATGTGGACATACAATGACACAGCATAGAAAATTTAAATACATATATTACTGCAACAATATCCTTTGTAAATTCTATGCGACATTTGTGACAAGAAAAGGATGATAAAATGAATGGTGATAAAAAGTTTAAGGAAATCTATGATAAATTTGGCGGGAGTTATGGCGAACTCATTGAAGAACACCTTAGGGTGCTTAATGAATTAGAAAAATGTCGTCAGTTGCTTGATGAACAAGCAAGCAAGAAATAAAAGAGATAAATTGAAATGCAAAAAATGCGGTTGGGTGTTGGAATATGTACCACGTTCTTTTCAAGAACAAACCAGAGAGAGTAAAGGAGGACGAGATAGGAAGGGATATTGGATGTGTCCCAATTGCGGTTTTAAAAAGGGGAGGATAGGAGATATGAATGGTAGGAATGAGAAGAAAGAAATCGTATCCTGAAGAATGTGTCTTGATACCAATAACTGGAGGATCTAAACCTTGCATCGAGGATAAATGTTATCAGTGGAATTCAGAGCAGAACATATGTAAATTGCTAGTAGTGAAACAAAAAATAAAAATATGAAAACGTGAGGTTACGAGATTGTAGATTGAGGCAGGAAACATGGCAAAAAAGAAGATTCCTGAAAAAGGATATGATAGGGTTAAGAGGAATATTGATTTTAGTCATGTTCGTAAGCATCAAAGAAGTACATCCAAGAGAAGGATAAAGAAATAATTTGTTTTTGATATTGGTAGTTTGCGAGAGGAAAATATGAAATGTGTTTGGTTAGTTCAGGAACGTGGAGTCACAGTTGCAGTCTGTGACTCTGAGGCGACAGCAAATAAGGTTATAAAACACTATCCAGAGCGGGAGCTTCAGAAGAGAGAAGAATCAATACTTGCTGATGTGATAGGGGATAGATTCTATTATTATCATTAGTAGGATTTAGGAGATTTGCTGAACAAGATAAATAAACAATGCGGTTGTTTATGAACAAGATGAAAAGGAAAGGTCAGAGAGAAAAAACTGTTAAAAAACTAATACTTACAGATTCTGAAGTGTTACAACTGACAACGGCAGTTGAAGGACCACTTGGATATGAGAATTCTAGCGATTACAGACTTTCGGTAAGCTCCGGCGGTGGATTAATTGTTGAAAAAATGACTCCTGTTGGTTGGCGACGTTTAAGATGATTTCATGAAATGTGTTAAATGTAAATTTAAAGACAAGAACACAGACCTCTGCACATATCCTTTCAAAGCAACTGCTGCAGGTGACACCAAATTTGACAAGGATGGAAATGTAATAGGATGCACACACGGGAAGAAGAAGTAACATTTCAATAGTTACTCATCTTCATATCCATCAGACAAGATGAGATTTGAATACACTTTTACTGTTACTGGTAAAAAATACCTCTATTCATATTTGTATTCTTTCTAGTATCATATCCTTCCAGGACTCCAGAGGAAGCTTTTGTATATAAAAAATGAACGAGAATCAATGTCTTATAAAGATTACGATTTAAAAAACAGAAATCTTACAATCTTAACATTTAAATAATCCGCCGAAGGGCTATAGAAGAAAAGTACAGGTTACTACCAAAATTTGTGGAAATAAAATCAACCCACTAACAATTTGTTTTGTTAAGACTTTGAAATTATTTTTTTAGGTAAATTTAAATAGTGATATAATATTACAAATGTTACAAAAACAAGGAGGATAAAATTATGAAAAAGAAAATAGTAGGTATATTTGTTAGCACGCTGTTGATTATTACAAGTTTATCTGTCTCTGCATCATATATAGATCCATGTACCGCTCCAGATAATGGATATGGAACCGTTAATCTACCAGCAAGCTGTCCTTACGAAGCTCCAGATGATCCATTTTATATTATCAACGGTTTACCACCAGATACAACAATCGAATTAGATCCAATGTTTGATAATTTCAATAATGTTGTAAGATTTGCAGGTGGTGATCTTGGTGGAGAAGTACAACAATTTGACGCAACCCTTTTCTTAGATGTTTCTGGCACAGGCGACCTTGCAGGGTTTAACCGATATCTCGCGGTACCTTTACAAATAGAAGTTCATACTGGACCACGAACAACAGGTGATCCTGTACAATCTTTCCCAAGTAAAATCTTTCGTTTAACCGGGGAACTCTTTGGCGATCCAGATTTTTGTGTTTTTAGGATAAAAGCAGGATCAGATCATGGTCTCCCAAGCCCTGGACAAGTTACATTAACTCAGACACCAGATGGAAACTGGACTGTTAACAGCTTTTTTGACATTACATATCAAATCGAGTTTGAAGGCTGCCCAGGATCCATATTAGAAGATATGTTAGGTACGACTGTTGGAACAACTCGTATACAACAAGGAGTTGAAGCGCCACCTTATTTCGAAATTGATATATCTGGAGGATTTGGAATATCTGCATCGATTAACAATATCGGTGGTGGTCCCGCTACTAATGTCACAGCAAATATTTCAGTAGCATATGGTATAATACTGTTTGGCGGAGAAAAAATAGTAGAAATTGGAACCATGGCAGCTAATAGTACAGAAATTGTAAAATCAACAGTCATCGGATTCGGTTCGTCAATGATAACTATAAGTGTAACCTGTGATGAAGGAGCAGAAGGCACTAAAACCTCAAGTGCTTTTATACTCATTTTCTTTGTACTAGGTGTGACTTGAAATAAATAACTTATCATCCCCATTTTCTTTTTTAATCCCTTAAATAATCCCTGCCAATTTTGTTTTTAGCCCAGAAGGATCTAAAAGGTTATAGCAATGTGGAGATGAAATCAGTATAAAACATACATTTTTCTACATTTACTATATAAAAATTTCCTCTGCTGAAAATTTTTCCTCTTGTTATTCATAACATAATAAACTAATGTTATTGGTTAGTTGGTTAGATATAAAGATATGATAGTATGAATAACAAGGGAAACCCAAAAATGAACGCTATACCCTATATGCATGTCTGAAAATAAGCAACATTTTGAGAGTTTGCCCTAAAATTATGGAAAATCGTCTATTTTTAGGTCAAAAAAGCTATTTTTAAGTCAGAGCAGTGCTGTCTCGTGTAGGATTATCACGGCTAGTACGTAGATTATAAGGCCTCTAGAGATATGCGCGCCTATTTTTATAAGTGCATAATCAGCTTTCTTCTCCGTGAAGTCCATGTAAAGCTTACGGGTTTCATAGAGAATTGCCGCCACAAATGGGGTCACAAGAATCACAGCCCAGTGGATGTAGATAGCGACAAAATAAAAAGCAACTGAAAAGATCAAAACGGCCTTGATAACTGTCTTGGCACGTTTACCAAGCCAACGGGCGGTAGTTCTTGTTCCAATTTTCCTGTCGATCTCCCGGTCCGCGATTTCAGCTATAAGGCAAGATGCGAATGTGGGTAGAAATACGGACAGGCCAAATGCAATCGCGGCTGTCAGCTCGCCATTGAGCAAAAAGAAGCAGCTCAGTACGGGCAAAATTGAGAACCCAAACGTGTTGGAGAAAGTGCCTAGGAATGGTCTGTTTTTCAGTCTAATTGGTCTGGTGTATACAATTCCAAGGGCATACGTAAAAGCGCACAAGGCAGTAAATTCTAGGTTTCCAATAAGAAACAATACGCAGGCAAGGGTGATGCTTGTTAGCGCAAAATTCCATTTCAATTGACCCCATGTAAACTCTTTCAGTAAATAGTTCGCCTTCATGACCCCACTGGATGTAGCTAGTTTGTCCTCTTCAACGTCAAAGAGATTATTGTAACCGTTGACCGCTGTTGAAAGCAGATAGAGAGCAAGAGCGCCGAGCAAGAATTCCAAGTGAAAGAAATTGAACCTCGTAAAATATGATCCGACGATAGAATAAAAAGCAAGCAGAGGGATGGCTGCGATACTCCTCTGAAGCCTTAGAAATTTTGCCAAAGAGCTCTTGCTGCTAGATAACCATTCCATGACTTTCAGCGTTCTGTCTTTCATCTACCCCAAATATTAATTGATGGTTTGATATATAAATGCTACCCTCGGGCATGGATTCTGAAGGGTAAAAACATCACTCCTATTATTTTAGACTTTTAGGGCAAAAATTGGACTTTTAAGTCAAAACCGACTTTTAGGTCAAAGCCACATTTTGATATGAAATATAAGCTGGTAGATATAGCAAAAATATTGGGTTATCACTGTAAAGTTGAAATGAAATCACCCAAGTATATGTCTTTCTTTACAGGCAAACAAAAACGAATTATTGATGTTTGGTGTGAATACTATGAAAACAGGAAAAAATCCTACATGGAAGACAGATACCAATCGAGATTTATTATTCAGAGAAAGTAACAAAGATTCTTTAGAATCCTCTGTTTATTACTTCCCAGTTGTATTCGGTGGTGCAGTATATATAAGTTGCTTAATCTACCATATAAATGATTTACTTGGTGAACCAACTCTCGGATTGTTGCATTCTATTGGTATCATTTAACTTTTTATGTCCCTAGACTAGACAAAGAATCGATTTTTTAACTACTATTAAGTTCAGTCTACTGTATAAAAACAAAATTGTTGTTAACAAGGTGAATGTAGAGTAAAATGCTAGTTCTTTGGTAATCATAAGTAATTATTTCAACCGAGGTGGCATTAATATTAAAGTGTAGAGAACTATACAGTAAAAGACTTTATGAACCAAAAGGAAATTGAAATCAAACAAAATACAGAAAAACCGTTTATAGGATTTTTTCCTTGTTTTTACAGCATGGGAGAAACCATTCCTTTAATTAAAATTGCCAAGTCTTATATGGATATAGGGGGAAAAGCAGTTTTTTTTAGCCACTGGGGAGAATACGAATATCTAGCGGAAGACATTGGATGTAGGATAGTTAGATTAAATGATATTCTTGAGGGGTTATCTGATGAAGGAAAAGAAATGTTCAAAGGAGGAGCATCGCTTTCTAAAACAATTATTAATCTCTATTCTAAAGAAAATACCGAAAAATCAGTTTCAGAGGAAATCAATGCATTTACCAAAACCGGAATTGATTTAATTGTAAGCTCATTTAATTTAACATGCAGCATCTCCTCTAGAGCCGCAAAAATACCATCTGTTGTTATTGCTTCTGGGACAACCATACCACTTTATTATGAATCAGGGTTATTAACGTTTCCGGACGGTATGGAGAATTTCTTTACAAAAAGGATACCCTCCTCCATAAAAAATGAAATTGCAAAATGGTTGTTATTAAAAAATAAAATGCTTGTCAGAAACTTTAACAAGATCGCTAAAAAATATCAGGTTCAACTTTTTAAATATTTTAATGACATCGTTCTTGGGGATCATACATTGGTTTGTGACGATATAAATTTTCTTGGAATAAATCCCTCTGAACAGTTTCCAATTGAAAATTTCATTGGTCCAATTATTGGAGGCGCCCTTTTTCAAGGACAAAAAAAGAAAATTTATTCCGATATTGAGAATCATCTAAAACGACCAGGGAAATCTATTGTAATGATTATGGGAAGCACTGGGGTTAAAAATCTATTCTTAAAAATTGTAGAAGCCTTAAATCAAACAAATTATAACGTAATCGCCGTTTATACTAATCTATTGGATAAAAATAGTTTACCAAAAACAAATGAAAATATCCTATTCAAAGAATATGTACCATTCTATGAAGTATCAAAATTGGTGGATTTAGCCATTATTCATGGGGGACGTGGCACAGTATATGAATTGGCATATTCTGGTAAACCTGCTATAGGTATACCTCTCTTCTTGGAACATCAAGGCAATATTGATAATCTTGTTAGGAATAACTCTGCTATACGGTTGTCAGAAAAATTTTTTAAACCCGAAGAATTACTAGAATCAATTAATAAAATCTTCAGTGATTATAATAATTATTATTTAAAAAATGCTCAGAAGTTAGCAAAAAAACTGCAGAAGGAAAGTGGTGAGGAGAAAGCCGCTAAAAGACTTGTTGAAATTAGCCAGTTAAATCATGTAAAATAAATTATTTTTTCTTCAACATTCTGGATTGATTAAACCATAGAAAGTTATTCTTTTTCTAGTTCAAGTTTGAAATATTCAACATAGTTGTTCATGCTTTTGTATATGAAATTTTTCATTTTTAACACACTAGGTTCTATAGAAGTTTTTCTAGGTTTAATGAATGATTTAAAATCTACTTCATCTTTTAACTTAACGTTTACAAAACTCATGATTTCCTCTACAGTATCCTGAGGGTTTTTGCACAATTCTTCATATGTTACATTGATATAATCCCCACTTGAAAGGTATTTTACATTTTTCAAGAAACGTTTTGAAACCTTAGCTGAATGTAAAGTAACATAAATCAATCCTAAAAAGGAAAGCTTTGTGAAGCAAAATCTGGCCATATATAGCAATAATGGATTCTCGAATATTTTATTGTAAGCTCTAAAAATTTGCGTTGAATAGAGATGTTTATCTGTTAATAAAAAGCTAATAGCTTTAACAGTAGAACTAAAAATATCAATTGGATCTCTGAAAATAAAGATAAACTTAGAGTTTGGAAGAACTTTTTTAATATATGCAATATTGGAGAAATCAAAAGGGTTTTTCAACAGTAGAGGTTTATTGTTTTCTGATATAAATTGAATCTTTTTAGTCATTTCTATAAACACGGGAAGATTTTCTGGAACTATATACATTTGACGCGTTCTCTGCCCTAAAATGTATCCATATTCCTCTGGAAAATCAGCAGTTATTTGTAATCTATCCATTCCTCTGTCTACTAGACCTTTTTCTTTAAAATATTGATTAATATCTTCTTTTGATGTGTTTTTTAACTTATGAATGTGATCATATAAAAGTTGATCGTATTTGATTACATGATATGCTTTTACGGAGTTGAAACACTTTGTTTCAGCAAGAATTTTGTATAGAATGCTTGTTCCAGATCTTGGTAGACCTAATATAAAAACAGGGTGAAAATCAATATCTTTGATTTCCTCAAGGCAACGTTGATCTAGATTTTCGCTTGTTTTTATGTTTCTGATTTTTATCATCCCCAGATATGTTGTCGTTTGTTCTAACCCTGATTAAATAATAGCTTTTTTGCTTTTTTTATGTCCTCTGGAAAGGTTATATTTATGTATTTTCCATTGAAGAAACTAGGTTTTATCTTTTCTCCAGCATCTATCATATTCTGAATGACGTCCGTAATTTCGACTTCATTACGCAGTTTCGATGGTTTGGTGGTCCTAATGTAGTCAAATACTTTCTTGTTGAAAAAATAAAATCCCATGCCACAAAGATCATTTACGACTTTTTTTGGTTTTTCAACCACTTTACAAATAATATCATTTTTTATTTCAACTGAATAGTTTCCTTTTATATCCTCAATATCTACTGTTTTTCGTACACCAATCCCCTGCCTCATATCCTTTGGATAGTTAAATTCTCCTTTACAAATGCAATCACCAAGTACAACGATAAAATTGTCTGAGACTAGTTCTTCAACATATAACAATGCATCTGCGATTCCATTGAGTTCCTTTTGTTCAACAAACTTTGCGTTTATGGGTAAATTATTAACATACTCAATAACTTGCTCCTTTTTGTAGCCTACAACAAAAATGAAATCATTTGTATATTTATTCCAATAATCTATAATATAACCTAATATTGGCTTATTTTCTATCTCAATCATAACTTTTGGTGTTTCTTTAGAATGAGGTGTAATTCTTTTGCCACTACCTGCACAAAGAACTATACATTTTAACTTTTTGCTGTCAAACCAACTGTTGTTCATTGTATTTCCACTTCTTTCTAATGCATTGATTTATATAATACATAAATATTTATAATAAAATATTGGAACAGCTACCAAAGTTCTATACTGATTTCGTTTCTACATTGTTATAACCCTCTGTTTTTTTAATCTGTAAAAATTTCCTCTCTATAAACCTGTTATATCTTCCTCCTAGCATAAGCTCGGCAAGCCAACAATGAATCTAGTAGACTGTTAAGTTCGTGATAATCTATGTCTATTCGACTTTTTTTCATTCTTTTATACTTCCCCTGTATAAATTTTATAAAGTTGTTATTTAATGGGTTATTTAAACGTTTGCCCAAAAACAGAATAAGAAGCATAAATCATTGTTAAGTATGCGGTTTCTATAGATATGTTACAAATTAAATCTACATAATTAAAAAAAAGAGAATTGGGAGAAGTGGAACTGTGTATATCGGGTCAGTTTATGATATGGGTTGGGGTTATCTCCATGCGTTTGGACCGGTAGAATCAAACAGTCCACCAGATGCACCTACAATTTCAGGTGAAACAAACGGAAATGTTGGAGAGGAATATTGGTATGCATTTACAGCAGTTGACCCTGATAATAACCCTGTTTCATTCTATATTGATTGGGGAGATGGGACTGAAGGATGGACACGAGAACATGCTTCTAGAGAAAAATATTATTATGAACATACATGGTCTGAACAAGGAGACTACACGATACGGGCAAAAGCAAAAGATGTTCTGGGTGAGGAAAGCGACTGGGCGACACTTGAAGTCACCATGCCTAAGAACCAGCAATCAAGCAGTATGTGGTATCTTGAGTGGTTGGAGAGGTTTCCCATACTCCAGAAGATATTGATTTTTATCGGTAATATCTGAGATCAGATGAAAAAACCCTGCTTGAAAATTAAGCTACTTTTAAGCCTAAGTCTTGCAGTGCTTTTACCAATTCTAGCACTTTTGCGTGTTTCTCAGGATTCTCTTTTGCGAATTTCTCAGTGTATTCCTTTTGTAGCTTAGCCTCCCTTTCAGCTGAGTCCAGTTCTTGTTCTCTTGCATGGGTCATGTCTTCCATTCTGTGTTCTAGGTATTTGATTTTGTCAAATAGGTGGGTATTGACTTTATCAATCTTGTCATATTTCTCTTTCTCCACTGCTACAAGTTGCTCATTCTTACGTTTCAATGTTTCATAAGTTTCTTCGGTTTCTGTTATCTTGCCGTTAAGCCAGTCTTCATAATCTTTGGTCTTGTTATGGTCATATATCTTCATTACCTGGGAACCATGTACAAGTCCGTGTTTTGTCTCTATATGAGTGATGGGTACTCCATTTGCCCTATCCCTAGATATTGAAGTGTGCCTAAAATCATGCGGTGTAATAAGTTTAAGTTCTAGTTTTTTACACAAACTTTTTATGAATTGTTCCAAACCATCTATAGTGAATCGTTTTTGTTGATATCCTATAAGCAAAGGTTTTCCAGACTGGTCTTTGAACGGCTGATATGATTCAACATAGGTCATTAAGTAGTTGCATCTACCTTTGTGTATTATATCTCTTGTTTCTGTTTTTGATGTTCTAACAGTTATTCTGGTAAATGTTCCATCATAAGTTACACCGTCACTGTTTATTGATAGGAGTTCATTTGCCCTAACACCAAAAGTATACAATGTTTCCAACATTGCTTTGTGCATTGGGGTATATGCGTTATCAAGGAGTTTTTGATATTCTCCGTCAGTAACTATTCGTTCCCTGCGTTTAACCTCATCATGTTCTATTTTCAGTGGTTGAATTCTCCTTATACAATCTGGAAGTTTGTCGTTCTTATCAAGGTCATAGAACCATCTGTATAACGATTTGATTGAAGTTAGGACAGCATTCCTTGAACTGGGTTTAAACCGTTTCAGATGGTTTAAAACATCGTCTTCAGTAACATCCTTGAAGGGTTTGTTCACATCTTTACTAAAAACAGATATTCTCCCTAATTGTGTTTTTAGGGTTTTTGGTTTAACTGGGTTGATTTCAGTTTTGTAACGGACATACTCCTGTAAAACAGCTTGGTTATCTAAATTCGTAAGGTCGGTCACGTGGCAACACAAGTAAAAATAATACGACCAGAACATATAAAGATTTCGTTATTATAATCCGAAATCTTATAAAGATTTCGTATTTTCCCAGAAAAAATAATTCAAAATTACCATACTTTGTCGATGTCGATATCCATTGTTTCTTTTTTCTTTTTCTCAACTTTTTTCTTTTCATTAATCTTGTCAAGCAATCCACGAAATTCGTGAGTTTTGTCACCTATTCTTCGTTCACAACTTGCAACAGCAAGTTCGCCCCTTGTTTTTTCTATTAAGCCTCTTACGATATCCTGCTTTCTTTTTATTGGGAGTAACCCCGATGGATAATCTAAACTCATAATAGCATCATATATTTTATCCATGTGATTGAGGTATTCGTTTGCTTTTGAAGCTTCTCCTTCAAGTATGAAATCCAGTGCACCTCTCCTTAATTCTCCAACGACGTCACATAATCCCATTAAATATGAACTATACGTGGTTTGTATTGTATCAGGATCGGGTAATTCTTCACCAAGCATTATATTATATAGACAATGTGCTTCTACAAATTCTTGAGCGGCATTTTCAACAAAACCAGCATGAAAAAGATCAGGATATCCTCTGGTTGCATCATATAAATCTGCCAACTTAGCAGAGGCTTGTTTAATATAGTTCTCAGCATCTTCTATTAAATCCCTATGCAGAGATTGAATAGCTTTTCTACATCCAATAATTATATCTCTAGAGGATCTCAATGCATGTTCCCGTGTTTTGTCTTTCTCATTGATATGCTCATCTATTTTTTCGATGATACCATCTAAATTTTTCATTGCTCAAAGGAAAACATTCCATGTAATTATAGTTTTCCTTCACATCAAGTGCTTATTTACCCAAAAATCAGGTGTTTCCCCTTTTAACACCTTAATTATTTGCTCGGCACAGACGGTACCTGCTCGTATTTGTCCTTCTTTTGTATTCGCTCCGATATGCGGTGTTAATATCACATTATCAAGCTTCAGCAAGGGGCTATCTTTTGGCGGCTCATTTTCAAACACATCTATGCCTGCACCAGCAATCTCGCCATTTTTCAATGCATCATAGAGTGCTTTTTCATCGACGGTTCCACCTCGAGCACAATTGATGAGATATGTAGAGGGTTTCATTTTTGAGAGCATCTCTTTGTTTACAATATGGTGTGTTTCTGGAATGTGTGGAAGGTGAAGAGAGATAAAATCTGCAGTTTTTATGAGTTCTTCAAGATCTTCTATCTTTTTTATTCCATCTTTCCGCATATCTTCTTTTGAAATGAAAGGATCGTAGCCAATAACTGACATATTGAATACCTGAACGTATTTTGCAGTAAGTTTTCCAATGTTACCACAACCGATAAGACCGAGTATTTTTCCATATAATTCATTCCCCTTCAGTTGTTTTTTTGCCCACTCCCCGCTCTTCATCGTCGAGTCTGCCTTTGTTAAATGTCTTGACAATGACAACATATGGGCAATAGCCAACTCCGCAACACTAGGAGTAGCGCCTGTAGGTGCATTAACAACCTTTATTCCTTCTTTAGCAGCAGTTTCTAGGTCTACATTATCAACGCCTATGCCTGCTCTCCCAATTACTTTCAATTTTTCCTTTGCTCCAGCTTTTACTATCTCTTTTATAACCTTTGTTCTTCCTCTCACCATTAAAGCATCATACTTTGTTATTTCCTTCAGTAGAGTGTCTCCATCCATCTCATCAAACGTAACATCATAACCTGCATCTTTCAAAAGTTGAATTGCTTCATCTGCCATTTTATCTGTAATAAGTACTTTCATGAATAATCCTCAACGTGGGTATATACAACCATATAAAAATGTTTACGCTAGCTAAATCATACGGAAATCAATTCCAGGATACTCAGCTTTTTCCCCAAGTTCCTCCTCGATTCGTATCAATTGGTTGTACTTGGCGTTCCTATCGCTTCTTGCAGGAGCACCGGTCTTTATCTGCCCTGCGCTAGTTCCAACAACAAGATCAGCGATGAAATAATCTTCAGTTTCTCCACTTCTGTGGCTTACTACTGCAGTCCATCCTTCATCCTGTGCCATTTTTATTGCATTTAATGTTTCAGTAACAGAGCCAATCTGATTGAGTTTAATTAGAACAGAGTTAGCTGCCTTTATTTCAATGCCTTTCTGGATTCGTTTCGTATTGGTAACAAACAAATCATCACCAACAATTTGGATAGTCGTTCCCAGTTTTTTTGTCATTTCAACCCATGAACTCCAGTCGTCCTCTGCAAGACCATCCTCGATGCTTACAATAGGATATTTTTTACAAAGATCGACATAGAAATCAACCATCTCTCCCCCGGAGTATGATCTTTTACCAATCTTATATGTTCCATCATAAAAAAACTCACTAGAAGCGGGATCTAATGCTATTTTCATCATGCCGTCGTACCCCGCATTTTCTACTGCCTTAAGCATTAACTCCAACCGCTCATTTACATCAGTTATCTGGGCGGGGGCAAAACCACCTTCATCGCCTATTAAAGTTCCCCCAGCACCAAACTTTTTCTTTAGAAGTTTTGCAAGATGATGATAACTTTCAGAAATCATTCTAATACCTTCAGTAAAACATGTTGCTCCGGTGGGCATAAGCATATGTTCTTGAATTGAGTTTTCCTGCCCTGCATGTTTGCCGCCGTTAATGACATTGCACATCGGAACAGGCAATTTATAAGGCGAAACACCAAATAATTCTCCAATATATGAGTATAACGGAAGGTTCTTGGCAGCAGCACCCGCTTTAGTTACTGCCATAGAAACGGGGAGTATCGCATTAGCACCAAGCTTATCCTTGTTATCAGTTCCGTCTAACTTGAGCATTATGTTATCAATTGCCTCTTGCTGATGGCAATCCATTTCAATGATTTCTGGAGTGATTATTTTATTTATATTTTCAACAGCTTTTAATGTCCCTTTTCCAAAATATCTGTTTTTATCTCCATCCCTAAGTTCTAACGCTTCATGTTGTCCAGCGCTTGCACCACTAGGAGCCATGGATCTAAAAATCCCATCTTCAGTTAATACATCTACTTCAACAGTTGGGTTTCCTCTTGAATCTAGAACTTCTCGAGCTTTAATGCTGGTAATTTTAGACATGGTCCGTCTCCATCTTTGCGATATATGTTATTACGTCATATAAATTGTGTCGGTAGATTGATTTAAAATAAGTTATAAGGGTATATTTTTAAATAACTAGATGTTACAAAACTGTAATTTAAGTAGGAAGTAAAATGAAAAACAAAGATTTGAAGAAGATTGTTAAAATCATTTTAATTGCTGGGATCATCTTATGTGGTGTTGCGCAGATTTTACCGTGGGGTAAACTTGAAGTGGCGGCCCCTGAAGGAATCCCGATACTTGATTTTGCTAATATTAATCTTAATTATTTTCATTGGGGCGGCATACAAATAAATCCAAAATTACCCGGTGTTCCAGAATGGATATTCACACCGACGGAAACGGACTTTTTTTCTGGAGTTACGGGTTCGCCTGAATTATATGGCTGGGCATTCGCAGCTCTATTGGTGTATTTAATTGTGCCTTTAGGTATTATTTCTTTAGGCACAGGAATAGTAGCTTATAAAAAAGTAGGGCAAAAACGTAGTAAAAATTCTCTTTATGCCGCCGTTTTTTCCATTATGGCTGTTTTTTTATTTATCGTTTTTATCCAGCTTTCACTCTTATTGAATATCGAAGAAGTTCCTTCTTCGATATTACATTGGTCTTGGTCCACAGGTTTTTATTTAATGATACTCTCTGCGATATTGTTTTTTATTGCCTATGTTACAATATGGAAAATTTACAGTGAAGAGGAAGTTGTACAAACACCAAAAAAAGAAAAAGGCAATGATGAACTTAGAAAGGAAAGAAAAGAGGATATAAATTTGGATAAGGACAAAAAATAATTTTTTTCTCTTTTTTGCTTAAGGACAACCTTTTATCATAGTTAATGGGGAAATATAAGATTATACTATATATGATGGTAAATGGAGATACGTACAATAATGTGACAAATGTTGCAATATTTTTGCAAAACATTTAAATTTAATTGAAATATTCATGTTTTTGAAGGTATCCATTTGGTGAGGAGAAAAAATGGATAAAATCATAAAGAGAGGTAAGGTGGAGTAACATGTTACTTTTTGTTATTAAATTGCTCATTGCTGGTTGTGGGCTGGGTATCTTAAGTTGGTTTTTTAATAGGACCTCAAACATAGATTAAAAATATAACAGTGAGATGAACATTGAGAGGAGAGGAGGGAGATTCATAAACCTTCACAATTTTCCCCCTATTTTTCCCTCCTTCTTTTGTAATTGCCGTGAATTATATGTATTTTTGGAATATATTTTAATAGCATATTAACTTAACAAAATTATGAATAAAAATATCATACTAATCGGATTGATTTTAAGTGCAACTCTAATTGTTGGTTGTGTTCAAACTCCTCTTAAATCTTATCCCAACATTGAAGGGGATTGGATTTTAAGACACTATAATTGGGATGGAAATCTAACAAAAACAGAGAGTATTCAAATTGAAAGAAAGAATGACAACATTACCATTTTTTCTGGAGATGAGGTTTTATGCAATGGAACGATAATTAAAAATAATCTTCCTTATCCGCAAAATCATACGGAATATATTTTGAAATGTAGTGACTTCAGAGGTCTAGGAGTTAGTGTTATTTTTATTTATAATGAATCATATCTTGAAACAGAATTGCCTCTATGTGAATCTTGTAATCCTTCAATATTTTCGAGAGAATAATTTTTCGATGGGAACCCTATTATTTTTCTGTTGATACTAGATCTATGTGGCCGGGAACAAATAGAAACATCTCTCCCTAGGGGATGATGAATTAGATACTTTCTACGGAAACACTTAAAAATACAAACTAGTTGCTTTCGATGGAGGCATATGAATGATAGATGTTAATACCATAAGTATAGCAATCATTATAATCATATTTTTTCTGATGCTGCTTGCTTCAGCGATAAAAGTAATGGCAGAATATCAGAGAATTGTCATATTTAGATTGGGTAGATTGCTAGGCATAAAAGGTCCAGGTCTTGTTTTTGTCGTACCAATAATTGATAGAGTAATAAAACTTGATTTGAGAACGCGGGTCATTGACGTTCCAAAACAGAGAGTTATCACCAAAGACAATGTCACTGTCGATGTTGACGCGGTAGTTTATTTTAGAGTAACAGACCCGCAAAAAGCAGTTGTTGAAGTGCAAAGATATGAAGTTGCTACAAGCTTACTAGCACAAACTACACTTAGAGATGTTCTTGGACAAGAAAGCCTCGACCATCTATTATCAAAACGAGAAGAACTCAACAAAAGCTTGCAAACACTCATTGATCAGGGAACAGACCCATGGGGAATAAAAGTTTCAGCTGTAACAATTAGAGATGTAGCATTACCTGACGAAATGCTTAGAGCTATTGCAAAACAAGCAGAGGCAGAAAGAGAAAAACGTGCAAGAATAATTATTGCGGATGGAGAATTTCAGGCTTCAAAAAAGATGGCTGAAGCAGCAGAATTCTATGAGGGAAAAACCGCTGCATTAAGACTTAGAGAACTTCAGACACTTGCAGAAATAGCTAGAGAGAAAAATCTTATAATAGTTCCAGCTGGGAACATAGGTACGGTTGCTGGTATTGCAAAAGCAGTTAACAAAAAAGTAGTAGAATGAAACTAAGACTTTACCGTATGCAGTATTTCTGATCTCAGCATAAGAACACGACAACCACATTTAGAACAATGCCTAATTTTCCTCTCAAATTTATAGAGAAAATATTTAAATTGAGTTATTATGTTGTAATTTTACTTGTTTATATTTGGGAGGTCTGAGATAAATTATGTTATCGGGACAACAACCTATAATAATACTAAAAGAAGGGACCGAAAGAGAAACAGGAAAAAGCGCTCGGTTTAATAACATCATGGCAGCACGAGCTATCTCTGATGCGGTGAAATCAACACTCGGTCCGAAAGGTATGGATAAAATGCTTGTTAATTCCATAGGAACCGTCGTGATAACAAACGATGGTGCAACTATTTTAAAAAAGATCGATATTGAACATCCAGCTGCGAAGATGGTTGTAGAGGTTGCAGAGGCTCTTGATAAAGAATGTGGCGATGGGACTACAACTGCAGTTATTTTAACTGGTGAGCTGTTAAAATATGCAGGAGATCTCTTGGAACAAAACATTCATCCGACTATTATCTGCGGAGGATACAAGCTTGCATTGGATAAGGCTCTTGAAACACTTGATAAGCTAGCTATTCCTATAAAACCAGAGGATAAGAAAACCTTACGAAACATTGCGATGACGTCTATGGCGAGTAAGGGAGCGAGTTCGTCGAAAGAGATCCTTGCAGATATTGTTGTCGATGCTGTCACCACTGTTGCAGAGAAGGTAGATGGAAATACTGTTGTTGATTTGGATAACATTTTGATCCAGAAGAAACACGGTGGCGCTATCAGTGATACTAGTAGTATTAAGGGTATTATTCTTGATAAAGAACGGGTTCATGAGGCCATGCCAAGGCATCTTAGGAAAGCAAAGGTTGCTCTGGTAAATGCAGCGTTAGAAGTTAAAAAAACGGAGATTGATGCAAAGATAGAGATTCGTGATCCTGCACAGTTACAGATGTTTCTTGATGAAGAAGAGTCGATGCTTCGGAAAATAGCAGAGAAAATCAAGAAGAGTGGTGCAGATGTTCTTATCTGTCAGAAAGGTATTGATGATCTTGTGCAGCATTTCCTTGCAAAAGCAGGTATCTATGCAGTGCGGCGTGTGAAGAAGAGCGATATGGAGAAACTCTCTAAGGCTACTGGTGCGAAGATTGTCGTGAACATTGATGATCTCACATCGAATGATTTAGGGGTGGCTGGAAACGTTGAGGAGAAGAAGATTGGTGATGATAAGATGACGTTTATCACCGATTGTGAGAATCCGAAGGCGATGTCGATTCTTATTCGTGGTGGTACAGAGCATGTGGTTGATGAGCTAGAACGTGGATTGCATGATGCCTTATTTGTGGTGAAAGTTGCTTTGGAAGATGGAAAGATGACTGCTGGAGGTGGTGCAGTGGCAACTGCGGTTGCTATGGCATTAAGAGACTATGCGCCTTCTATTGGTGGACGTGAGCAGATGGCGATTAATGTATTTGCTGATGCTATTGAGATTGTACCGAAGACGTTGTCGGGGAACGCTGGTCTTGACCCGATTGATATGATGATTGAAATGCACAGACTTCACAAGAAAGGTAACAGATACGCTGGAATTGATGTTGGGAACGGGAAAGTCAGCGATATGTTGAAGAATAATGTTATTGAACCACTTCGGGTTAGTGTTCATGAATTACAAACAGCGACGGAAACCGCGACAATGATACTGAGAATCGATGACGTCATAGCTTCAAAAGGCGGCGGAGGAGCACCACCTAGTGGACCTGGTGGCGCACCTGGTGGTATGGAGGAGTACTAAAAAAGATCGTTATCATTCATTTTTTTTATTTTGATGACTGAGAAATATTTTACAAAAGAAGTAGAAGCTATTGTTCGTTAGTTGATTTATTTATTCTTACAAGTATAGTATTCAATTATTGGGGATATGAACGTTGTAGTCATTATATTTTTTCAGTTTGCTTCCCGACGGGAGCCCTTTTCTCCCATAGAATCATAAATTTTCAGGTTAAACTCGGTAAGTGGGAGATTTTAACCCAGAGAATAATTTCAAATCTCGTTTATCTGATGGATGTGAGGATGATTGATAGATAATACTAAATTGAAATAATATATAGACCATTAGAGATTGAAGAATAAATAAGACAGATGATGAAAATGGATTGGAGTTCTGAGTTAAATAATAGTATTTGCACGGTTAGCCAGCTTAGAAAATATGCTGATTTATCTCATGATGTAGAGAGGAAACTAAATGAGATTATAAAACGACATCCAATGTGTGTTACTCCTTACTATATGTCTTTAATAGATTGGGATAATCCAAGTGACCCCATAAAGAAAATGGCTATACCTTCATTGACAGAGCTTAACCTTGAAGGTTCGTATGATACAAGTGGTGAAGCAGAGAATACTAAGCTGCCTGGATTACAGCATAAATATGAGCAAACAGCATTGATATTATCGACAAATAAATGTGCAACCTATTGTCGGTATTGTTTCAGAAAAAGACTGATTGGTTTACCAAGTAAAGAAGTAATCAAAAGATTTGAAGATGCAGCTGATTATATCAAGCAACATGAAGAGATTAATAATGTATTGATTAGTGGTGGTGACCCGCTTGTTTTATCAAACGAGATTATTGAGTCGTTTCTTGCAGTGTTGTCAGATATATCGCATTTGAAATTTATATGATTTGGTAGTAGGATACCAGTGGTGCTTCCATCCAGATTTGAAGATGATGAGCTACTTGATATTTTAAAGAGATACTCATATTCTGACAGGCGGATATATGTTGTTACTCAGTTTAATTATCCTCGAGAGATATCTAAAGAGTCAGTTAAAGCAATAAATACTCTAATTTCTGCTGGTGTAATATTAACCAATCAAACGGTGTTACTGAAAGGCATAAATGACTATCCAAGAACGTTAGCGAAACTACAGAATAAACTTGTTAGCATTGGTGTTAATCCATATTATGTCTTTCAATGCCGTCCAGTTAAAAGAGTGAAATCCGCCTTTCAGATTCCATTATGTAAAGGTATAGAAATCGTAGAAACAGCGAAAAAAAGCTGCAATGGGCATAGTAAACGATTTAAGTATGTTATGTCACATAGAACGGGTAAAATAGAGATATTGGGAATACGTCATGATGATATATATTTTAAATATCATCAAGCGAAGGATGTGAAGAATTTAGGCAGGATTTTCAAACGTAAGGTGGATAAGAAAGCTGGCTGGTTAGACGATTTTAAAAAGCATTGAAAATAAATTAAAATATACAAATTAGATTTCTAAATGTTTTTCAATGAGTATTACAATCTCGGTTGACTTTACACATCCGAAAATATTATTAATGTATCAGGTAAATAGAAGATAAAAAGTGATTTGTTGAAAAATTTAAAATCGATTGTTATCACTTTTAGTATCCCTAGAGACAGAAATGGAGTAGATATAATGAAAATGTATGAAGATAAAACAACAACATATGAAGTAAGGCTACTATGCAGAAACTGTAATACAGAGTGGGTAGAGAGCGTAGAAAAAGGAACTTATGTAAGATATGAAAAGGATAATAATTACATGATAAAAATAGGTATTTCTTTTGAGAAACGGAAATTTTTTAATTGCCCAAAATGTGGCGCCCATACAAAAATATCAAGACTGACGCCTACAAGAATCAGTCGTCAATAAAATTTACCAGTAAATTTGAGTTCAAATTTCGTTTTGTTTAATTTTACCGGCTTTGCATTTTTATTCGAAAAAAAGCCGAATAAAAGTGTAAAATAATGAATAAAAATACAAAGTAGTTAATCTTAAATGGACGTAGAGAACGAAATTAGGGTGCTAAGTGTTTTGCTTTTTTTATTTTTTCAAAAAAACGAATACACCGATAAAATGAGCGGCAATTCCAATACCCCAGCCAGCTGTTGTCGCAATAGGCCAAGCAAAACCTTCGCCTCCAGTAATATACCACCACTGAACAAAAAGTAATATATTCACTATGATGTAAATGATAAAATGTATGTAAAAACCTCTTTTTTCTTTTACAATTACCTTATCATTTATTTCTTTATCTTTTGCCATGATTCCATAGATTTTTTATGTCTATAAAAAGGTTACTGAAAAATTGAAGATGTTTTTCTATACAAAGAAAATTAAAACTAAAAGGAGAAACTCAATTTTTTTACCGGTAAAAGTGTATTCAAATCTCGTTTTGTCTGATGGATGTGAGGATGATTACCATCAAATAAAAAATCTAAGAAAAATATAATTATATACTATAAATCTCATTCAAATATTATAATGAATAAGAAATTAACATATTTGAAAGTGTTTTTTCTCGGTGGTATTTTACTCACGATATTGTTTACTGGTTGTATTGAAGAGGAACAAAAGCCACATGAAGAAGAATTATTCGCACCAGAGGTTCAGTTGGACCAACCTTCTATCTTACCCAATTGGAAGGATGGAGAGTATCACGACTATTATGAAACAACCGATATATTATCAGATTTTAAGGTTAAGTATCCTGATTTAGTTAACGTTTTTTCAATAGGAGAAAGTGCGTTGGGAAAGGATATTTGGTGCATTAGAATGACAAATGAAAATAACAATCAGACAAAATTTTCATGTCTTGTTGATGGTTGCATACATGGTTGTGAATGGGACGCAGGGGAAGCTTGCTTATATCTTGCTGAATACCTTCTCATTAATTTTGATAGCAATGCAACTGTTACTGGCATTCTAAATACTACAGAAGTGTATATTATTCCTTTATTGAATCCTGATGGCCGACAAATAGATGATAGATTTAATGAAAATGGAATAGATTTGAATCGTAATTTTGACGTTGATTTCGGGAGAATTAGAGGACATAGTATGCCTTTAGGTAAGATATTTGGTCGTAAAATTCCTTACATAATGTTCGAACGTTTGCATAAATGGTTTCCCCGTTTTCCTTTATTTCTAACAAATAGTGGCCGCCGTCCTTTTTCAGAACCTGAAACCCAAGCACTTAGAGATTTTATGTATGAAATTGATAACCATGATTTTTCTTTTTATGTAAACTGCCATACAGCTGTTCATAATATTGCCAGTCCTTGGATGGCTTTTAAACCACCATTTGAAATGTCAAATAAAGAAGAAAAAATTCATGCCTATGTGAGAGAATGGATTGCTGAAAACACAGAATATGAAAACGCAGGTATGAGCTTCGATGATTATAGTTATAAGGCGAGTGGCACAGCAATGGATTGGTGCTTCAAAGTATTTAGGATTCCATCGTTTACATTTGAAATACTCTCTCAGGATTATGAACCAGCGGCAGGTGGTGGAAAACATGATAGTCTTGTTCATTGGATGAAGACTACCCTTCCTGTTTTTATGTATTTATTAGTTAATATCGAAAATCTTCATAATTGGAAAACATCTGATATTCAACCTATTTTACCTAAAGGTGTGCCACCTGAACCTTCAGGAGGATAAAAATCTTGATTGATATCAGAGAAAACAGTATTCTCAAATATCTTTTATTTGCAAGCCTGTATTTCTCAGAGGGTTTGATATGGTCAATTTCTTCAGTAATTATTCTTGTTTTCTTAGTTGAAGAGGGAATTTCTACTTCAATGGTGACTCTTGTAGCAGGTATTGTTAATCTACCTTGGATACTCAAATTTGTATGGGGACCAATAACTGATTATTTCATTAAGTTTGGTAGGAAACGATTTATCCTTATGGGTGGTCTGCTTGCAGCAGCTGGTCTATTTATTGTTGTTTTTATTGATCCCCTTGTTGCCTTGGTACCTTTTTCTATTATTTTATTTCTTAGCCATGTTGGAGTAGGATTTCTTGATGTCTCTGCTGATGCCTGGGCAATTGAAATCTCACATGAAGAAGAACGAGGGAAAATAAATGGTGCAATGTTTGCTGGACTATTTCTCGGTTTTGCCGTCGGCGCTTTATTGTTTTCTTTTATCGCACAAACTATAGGATATAAATATTCGTTTTTAGCAGCTGGCTTGCTTGTCATTTTAATAATTATTTTCCCTCTTTTTGTTAAGGAAATAAGAACAACTAACAAACGTCAACAAGTAGCAAAACTTCTCATTAGTGAATTTAAGAAAAAAACAACAAAACTAGTGGCTCTTTTCTCGCCACTAGTTCATATCAACATTGGAATTTTGATGTTTGTTTTACCCTTATATATGAAAATTGAACTTCAGTTAGAGATTGCCCAGATAGGGTTAATTACTGCAGTATTTCCTATCATGATGATCATTGGTTCGATAGTTGGAGGTGTACTCACTGATAAATTTGGAAGGAAAATCGTAATTTCTGTTTTCATTGGTGCTAGTATTGTCTTTTCAGCTGCACTTATCTTTGCAGACACATGGCAGATCCTCGCTGTTCTTTTTGGGATAATTGGATTGCTTCATGGTTGTTATAATTCAGCTATAATGGCTTTGTTTATGGATGTAACAAATCCAAGAATTGGTGCTACTCAATTTTCGATTTTAACAAGCCTTGCAAATGTTGGTGAAATCGGAATTGGAAACACATTTAGTGGCGCTATGATCTCAGCCCTTGGTTTTACTCGTACGTTTCTTTATTCAGCATGGTTTTTTGGACCTGCGTTATTAGTATTGTATTATATTAGGTTAAAAAAAGATTATAAAAAATAGTTTATTTAAGCAGTTCATAACGCAGCATTGCATCTCGTATCAATTCAGTCTTTGTACCATTTTTATTAAACAATGTAAGAGTTTTTGCTTCAACAGGACGTCCCTTAGGATAACAAATATCTTGATGCATGTCGCTATTTACCTTTCCACCAAGATGCGTACTCATCCCATAGGCAATATGGAGTCCTCCTACCTTTTCATCCTCAAGAATGTTCCCCGTTACAACTGCTTTTTGGTTACATCCAATACCCAACTCAGCAATATTACAATGAGTGTCATCTTTTTCAAAAAAAGCACGCATCTCTTCTGCTTTTTTATTTTTACCAACGACCTCTACAATCTTGTTATTTTTTATAACAAATTTAACAATACCCTCTTCATAGGCAACTGGCATAATTCCTTCTGTTTTACTGTCTCCAAATTCAGCAATTTCATCAGATGCTGCCTCATAAGGTACCTTACATGTTTCTCCACTAGGAAAGTTTATGGCTTGTCCTGATTTTATACACTCACCTATATCTGCGTGTGCATAGCGATTCCGCAAATCAATATACAAAGTATCACCAGTTGAAAACAATACTTCTGCACCAATGGTTACATTTAACATTTTTTCAATAGCTAAAGCATACTTTTTAACTTCTGCATAATCTGCTAGAAGTGCGGTTTCTTCCATCCTTTTTTCTACACCAGGCATACTTGCGCCCCTGGTTATTGAACCTTCGGCTCTACAAATAGGTAACAATGTTGATGTCCCAGAGAATTCAGTCATTGCAATAATGAGATTTGATTTCTTTGCATTATCTATAGCATCTTGAGGAACTGGTGAATTATGGGCACCTGTGGCTTTATACTCCATCATACTGACAGAGAAACCATTCTCATTACCCATCTCTGTAAAAGTTTGATACCAGCCCCTAGCCATTTCTCTACGATCTTTCCAAGTAGCATTATCTTTTATATTGTCATGAGGTATATCCACCAGGAACAATACTTTTTCTCCAGATTTAGGAGCAAACACGTCTTTAAACATCTTTATTCTTTCTTCTTGTTTCATTTTTACTCCTCCAAGCTACAATTTACCAATAAGTAATACTTTATAAATCCTATTTTTAAGAGTTTAACTCCCCCTATAAATAAAGTATCCACCAATAATTAATAACAAACCAATAACATTAACCAATAAAATTAGAATTATATTAGCCAAATTTATAGGGAAACCAAAACCAAATAACATACTAAACAGTGGATACATTCCAATAATTAACATTGGTATTCCAATGATAAATGCAAGTAATGATAAATTATCTCCTATAACTTTTCCACCTTGAAGACCTGATTCTTTTATGTCTTTATGCATTATTATGTCTCTTTCCATCCTTGTCTTCCACGGTTTCTTCTTTTCCTTTGGAACATCAATTCCCCGAACCATTATTACCTCCTTTCAAATCTACAATTTCATTCCACCTTTTTCAGCTTTCGTGAATATCATCCATAATCCTACAAAAAATAAAATCACGCCCATTATTGCTGTTATCATACATGTTTCCGTATATTTTATTCCAAAAAGAGAGATTATAACCCCTATTGTGAGGAGGACTGCTCCTATGCGTGCTTTACTCATGTTTTTGATTAATCCTATAGGTGCTTTGCTCATTTTTTCCTCCTCCATATGATAGAATGTGGTTATTTTCTTATAAATATTGTAATTTGATGTATTATAAAATATATCTGACCACAACCTAAAATATCTTTGGTAGTTAAAAAAATATAGGAGCATTCAACTTTTAACCGACATGCTCGACGGGAGTATACCCCTTTATTCCTGTTGTTTCCAGTCGAAACCAAGGTTTTTAGGGGTGTTTTCGAATTTAAGCCATTTTCTTGTCTACATGATTCTCAAAATAAATTTAAATTAGCATGCGTTAAAATCAAGAATATGGAATTTGCAAATCTTACGCATGCTATTGAACGAGGCCTTTATATCTTAAAAGATGAAATTGAAAAATAAATTAATGCATGATTATTTTCTAATTTTATCCTCTAAAAGAGATTTTACTCATTGATATTTTCAAGAAATTCATTAACATTCATAAAAACATCAGTTAATCTTCTTTCCCTTGCATCACCTTCTGTTTCATTTAGGAAATTTGCAACCCATGCAGGACCTGGAGAATCTCTACTATGAAAATCTTTCTTAATTGTAGCAAGTGCCTCTTTAACTAAGGTATCATCTATACAATTATTTATTTCATCTGCTACATCTTTTGGACCATTTTTGTAATAAGTTACTAAATAATAGAGATCATATGCATCTTTTTCTTTGTATCTTTCACCCAAGACAATTCCTTTCATTGTTATGGAAGATACAAGATTTGCTATTTTGATTTCCTGTTCTGTTTTACCGCCTTCTGGAAATTGACCTTTTATTTGTTCTTTGAAAAAATTATCAAATACAATATCTACACCATGACATTTTCTTGCAAGTAGTCCACTGACTCTTTGATGGCGATGTCCTTTATTACCATAATAAGATCCAACAAAGTCAACTTCCATAATGTAATCAATATCACTTATAGTAAAAGTTTTTAAAAAAATAAATGGAACTGGCTTATTATCTGAGTCTATCATGTTGGTATAACCAAGTTTTTTAATTAATTGTTCAATATTTGCATATTCTTTCTCAGAAACTATCTGTGAATTTAACGCGATGTCTATATCAATTGACCCGATATGATCATGTTCATATGATTTTCCCCCACATCTCTCTAAAATAAAATATGGAGCCCACCCTCCAATTAAATTCATAGCATCGTTATATCTATGTAAGCATCTCCAAAGTTCTAAAATTACAGATTTCGATATTTCAACGATATTTGGGTAATCATCAACAGTTCTTGGCATTATATCATATCCTCCACATTTTTCAGAATTTTATTTTTCTTTCTCTTAGGAAATCTGCTTGTTCTTTTCCTCTTTTTGGATAATTATAGAGATCTAAATATAGTTGAATATTTGAAGCAATTCTTTTTTTATTGATAGTTTGTAGTCCTTGAAATACACCCTCATCGTAAGGTATTATTAGATAGATATTTGCTCCTGAGTCAACAGGTCTTAAATCTAATTGTTTTATCCATTGTTCGATGTTTGATCCAATATATACATGGATGTCAGTATAACGTACATATGGCGCAATAATAGATGCTCCTGAATGAAGAGTTAAAGCGTATTGTAATTTATTTGATTTTGATATTTCTTCAATTTTTTCAAAAAGAATATCCTTATTTTTTTCAAATGTATAGAAAGATTGAACAGTGTTATCTTCAAATGAGTATGAGTCTCTCCAAACATCTAACAAGCGTGATTTATCTTCTAATATTAACCGGTAGTTTTTGTTTCTTGAAAGAAAAAGTTCATCTGATAATTTTTCAACGACTCTATGTGTATACCCCAGACTAACATGTGTTTTTTCTGATAATGATTTTATTGTCCATTCATTATCCGGTTCTAAAAGCAGAGTTCTAATTATTCGGGTTGCAACTGGTGAAAATAATTTTTTTTGTCTTTTCTTTTCTTTTGGTTTCGTTTCTTTACTTTCTTTTTCGATATGAAGATATGGGAGATCAATGTATATGTTTCCTAAAAGATCAATGTATCCAATATTTAATTGTTTACAGATTTCTCTAGATTTTTCACTAAGAGATGATGAGGCAACAATGGGATAACAATTTTCAAATTTATTTGTATATAGTTTCAATTGAGTTATTGCGCGCTCAATGTGTCTTGGTTCTCCTATCGATTTTATTTCAATTATGAGATTTTTCTCTTTGTTCTTGTATTTGGTTTTTACAATAATATCTGGGGTGAAATCTTTTTGTTTATTTTTTTGTTGGGTAGTTTTAATAATTTTTATGGGTTCCAGTAGAGATTCCAGTTTTTTTTGCAATCTTTGTTGTATTTCAGTTTCGCTAAACAGACCTATTTCACCGTTCGGTGAAACTATTTAAAGATATAAAAACTTTTTGATATTTTTGAATTACTTGAGAATAAGTTTTACATATTTTCAACAATATACATGCTTTTTACCGGCGTATTGTAGAATTCACTTTAAAAGTGAAGGTATTTTTTACAATCAGATGTTATAATTTTTATTAATAAGTAATTTTCTTCTTTGCTAAGAAAAATATAAGTAAGAATTAATAGTTATCATTTTATGAAAATCAGAGAGATACCTTGGTTTGATAGACCTTGGACGAGGCTAAAGAATAAAGGTGTTTCTAATCTTAGTAATGCCGAACTTTTAGCGGCTGTTCTTGGCCGGGGAAATAAAAAAGAGAATGCCATTGATTTATCTCATAGGGTTCTTTCAAAATATCATTTTAATAAGTTACCTGATCTATCGCTTTCTGAGCTTGAGAAAGAATTTAAAAATGATATTCAAGCGATGAGAATTCAAGCGATGTTTGAGATTTTTAGGAGGACAAACAGGTTAAACAAAGTAGGCCATAAACAAAAAATCAAGACTGCAGAAGATGTTTTCAACTACTATGTTGACGAGCTCCAAGATAAAAAGAAAGAGCATTTCTATGCATTGCTTCTTGATACAAAAAATCAGATTATTTCTGAAGAATTGATTTCTGTTGGCACGTTAAACTCTTCATTGATTCATCCCAGGGAGGTTTTTAATCCTGCCATTAAAGCAAGTTCTAATAGTATCATTTTGGTTCATAATCATCCTAGTGGTGATTGTAAGCCAAGCAGTGAAGATGAAGAAGTCACTAAAATTATAAAGGATGCTGGAGATATTTTAGGAATAAAAGTATTGGATCATATAATAATTGGAAAAGAAAATTTTTTTAGTTTGAAGGATAAAAAATTATTATGAATTCTGTGTATATAATTGAATTCGTTCCAACGAAAATATTTAACCATGGCTTCTTAATACTTTCATTCATTTGAGTTGACTGTTATATGAAGTCTAAAAAGAAAACTAATGAACAATTTGGAACACGACCAACAATAGTAAATATCGTTGCAACTGGAAGATTTCCTAAAAAGATCGATATAGTTAAAGTTTATAGTGAGATTGATTTTCCTATAAAGGAATATGAACCCGATCAGTACCCTGGATTACTCGTTAAGGTTGAGGTTAATGGGAATTTAAGGCATGTAACCATATATAGAAATGGAAAATATATTATTACAGGCGGTTCTTCAGAAAAAGATGTAAATGATATCTATGAAACTATTTTTAAAATATTGAAAGATTTTGGTTATTTTTGATATATTAATTGAATCCAAGTGCTTTGTGTACTGCATCAATTGGATCTTCATAAAATGAGATTTGGAATTTGCTAAAAAGTTCTGGTGGTACTGTTTGTATTTTTGCTGCTGATGACATTGGAATTAGTATTCTTTTTGCGCCAGCATCAAGGCAGACCTGTAATAAATCTGATAGGTTTTCCATGATGCTTATCGAGCCTCCTATTGTCATAGTGCCAAGAATTACTAATTGTTCCTGTACTGGTTTTTCTAGTGCTCCTGAACAAAAGCTGATGAATATTGATAATGCTAAATCTTTTGTCATTCCCACTCCGTACATGTCTTGAACGTGTAGGAAGTAGTCTTTTTCTTTTGTTGATATCGTATGGCTAATTGCTTTTGCGTTTGCTTTGAAAAAGTTTATTGCTGTATTTACTCCTTCTTTTGCTTCAGGATTTGATCCTAGACCTGTTTTGTCGTATTTTCCAGATCCTGCAACAACTTGGAGTTCTATTTTGTATACTCCTATTTTGTTTGAACTTGAGACACCTATAGTGTAGAGTTGTCCTGGTTTTATTAGTCCTTCTGGTATTAGTTTTGTTCCTCCTGTTTCTGTAACTGATACAAAGTTTTCTTCTTGGGTTTCGTTGTCTATATATGAAAAGTTTACATCATAAAATTCCATGCCACCAATTTTCTTTAGTTGTTCTTTTACCCGCCTTCTTCCTTCAAGTGCGTACTCTAGTATTTCTTGAACTTCTTCTTTTGTTATTTTTTCATCAGGATATATGAGTTTCATAAGTCCTGAGAATGTCTTTTTTACTCCTATGACATCTCGCTGGTGGAGGTTGTTTCCTAGTTTATAGTGGTTGTAAATTCTATCGCTGAATGACCGTTTTCTCATTTCTCTTAAGTATTCTGCTAGATAATCAACGATAAATCCATATCTATCTGTGAAATGTTCAGGTCTAAATTTGGGTACTTCCCATCCTGGTAAGTAATAATGTATTCTATCAAAAAATGCTGTATCATTGTTCATGTCTTCTGGAAATGGTGCAAAAAGATGTGCTGTTTTTATTAACGATGATACGCTTTGGTTTATGTTTCCTATCATTACAATTGAAGCATCAGCGTTTTTGAGGTCTTTTCCACGTGCAAATGAACCTGATGCCATGTAGTCCTTTAGTATTTGTATGCCACCTTTATCTTTGAAATGTATGCCTGCGACTTCGTCAAAAGCTACTACATCCCATAGTCCAACAAGCCCTATGGTTCTTGTTGACATATTGTAAAAAAGGTTTGCAACGGTTGTTTGCCCTCCTGAGATTAGAATTGAATTTGGTGATATTTCTTTATATACGTGTGATTTTCCAGTGCTTCGTGGTCCTAATTCACATAGGTTGTAGTTGTTTTCAACAAGTGGTACTAATCTTAGTAATAGATGCCATTTTACTTTATATTCTAGTTGTGTTGGTTCCATTCCAATAGATCTAAGAAGTATGTCCATCCATTCTTCTTTGGTGAAATGTTTTCTATTTTCTAGTATTTCTTTAATATCTACATTTGGTATTTGTATTGGTTTCAAATCATCAATTATAAAAGGTGATTGTGCTGATTCTGTTGAATATTCAATTTTTAGTATACACCAGATTCCTCCGCATAATAGTTTATCAAATTTTTTTACATATTTTGGTTCTATTTCCACGTGCTTTATGCCGAGATTTGAAAATGTTGCTTCATATAGATCTCTTTTTTCGTTGAGTTTTACATCTACTTTATCAATAACTGTGAAGTAACCAGTTTCTCTTATCTTTGATTTTATTTTTTCTGCTTCATCTGGTCTAACGTAGTTTTCAGAGAGTATCTTTTTTACTTTTTGCATTCCTTCATTTATTAAATTTTCATCATCTGTCGCACAATATTGTCCCAATAAATATTCTAATACATATATCGGAACATTTGCCCCTATTTTTAGAAGTTTAGTAAGATCTTTTCTAACAACCCTTCCAGAAAAATGTTGATTTAGTTTATCATCTATTGAAACAACTTCTTCATTCATTCTTATCAAATCTTTGCTACAAGTCCTTTAAATTTTTCATAAATTGATCACGATGGAATCTTCGAACTCTTGATCAACATCAAATATATTATCAGGCGTAATACCAAATAGTGTTGCTCTCTGTTGAATTTCATAAATGAGTTTTTCTCGAACTGTATCTGAAAAGAGTTGAATTTTAGATTTATCCATACTACATTACCCTAATTTTTTTCTTTTTCAAAAGCTCTTTCAATTTAGATTTCAACTCTTTGATATATTCATCAAGATCTTCATCTGTTTCAATGGTTTTTGCATGTTTAAAAAGCTGAGTATTACTTAGATAAATTGTTTCTTTTCCGGTATAAGTGCCACCAGGGTCTTTAACGATTATATTTTTTTTCTCTATTTTTTTATAAGCTTCCTCATGTAAAATATCAATTCTTGATAATTGCGCTTCAATTACAGTACATTCCTTTGAATCCTTAATCATTACCTCAATATTATTGAATGAATCCAAAATAGATTTCTTAAAATCATCAGAAAATTTAGAATTCTTTGCTAACTCTTTTTCTATTTCTTCCACTGCTGTTTTTAATTTCTCCTTTACTTTTTGTTTCTGATTTTTAAGTGACTCATCAAGCGACTGCTCGATCTTATTTTCTAATTGAGGTAATTCCTTTATTTGTGCATAGGGCTCTGTTAATCCTATGATTTCATCAATTCTTTTAATATATTCTTTAGCATCATCACTTAAAAACTGAATATCTCTTTTAAACAAAGAAATTTTATGTAAAATTTCTCTAAAAATTGTAACCTGTTGGCTATTAAAAAAACTCATCGCAGGTGCTGCTTTCTGCTGTAGATCTTTTAATATGTCTTTTTCCGATACAAATTTATTAAAAAACGAAGATGGATCAGTAAATTCCAATAGCTTTTTCAAAAAAGCATCATATTTCTCAACTTGATCTTTGCCAGGGTATCGGCTTTCTTCGACATATTTACTCTCAATAGCTTCAAGTTTAGTAATTTCTTCCTGCAATATCCCCTGAGAAAATGTAAAAAGAGCTGTTTCTTTCACAGGGATATCGGTCTTATCAAAAAGCTCTCTTAAAATTGATTTAACCGCAATTATCTGATCCTCAGCAGTTTTTTCACGTACTGCAACTTCAATTTTATCTGCATCAACACTTTTTGTTAAATATTTCGCAATCTCTTGTGGTGATGATGCAAGTAAATTTTCTTTTTGATAACGAAGATTAACCTCTTCAGTTACAAAAAGAAGAGCAACAAGACCAGAAATAGTCATATCCTTCCAGCCATAAGGCTTCCGCATAAATTTCTCTTTGATATAACTAAGATAAACCCTAGTATTTCTCTCTTGGTTTATTTTAAGATAATCAAGAATTTCATCTCTAGCAATCTTATTTGTTATATTTTTAACTCCATATTTTTCTAAATCATCAGAACGTAAAATTTTTACTACATCCGGTTCAGTTTCATATTCTTCTTTAACATAGCCAGATTTACTATACACATTTTCAATAAGTTTTTCAAGACCATCTTTAATTCGATCTTTAGGATTCTTTTCATCAAGAGGTACTGCCTTATCACAGATAAAAACCTTTGAAACAGATATCCCATCGGAAATCAATTGAATACTAGAATTGTTCAAATCATCCCTTTCACGTGTTTTTTTAAGAAAAATTTCTTGAATTTCAGGGTTGTTTCTATTAGAGCTATTCTGCATAATATATTTGTCAATTCTCTTTGAATTTCTAATCTGCTCAACAAAAACATCACTTTTGTCTTTAGGAAACACAAACAACAATGTATCTTCAGATCTAACTAAACCAAGATTATTGCCATCTAATGATTCCTGTTCAGGTCCCTGCAGATACTCATCTGAAAGATGTGTTAAAAACTTAACAGTAAGATCCGCAGATTGATTTATTTTCTGACGATCATCAACAACTTTATTGAATTTATAAACCTTATAGCCAGAGGGACATATATCACTAAAAATAATACTATGAATTTCATCTTGAATCTGATGCCGATCAATAGCAATACTTTTTATTTCTCTATTTATAGCTTGTTCTTCATCTGTTAAAAAAATATAATTATCCTGGGATTTATGAATAAGTGTTTGTTCAATCAATCTATCTAAAGATCCTTGGATGTTTTCCTTAAGTTCCAAAGTATCTTCATCGACACTAGAAATTGAAAGAACCGTTAAATTATCAATATTTGGACTAATTTCTTTAACGCCACGGATCATAAAAAGAATTTTTAAAATATCAATGTCTTGAGGTTTGAGAAGACTATTATTTTTTGCATGATCAATTGTCCTTTTATAAATAGGATCAATGAAACTCTCAACAGTATCATAAAACGATGAAAAAGGAATAAGAATCCCAATAGACTCATCACAATACTTTTCAGCAGCCTCCTTAAAAGCACTAAGCATAGAACGCTCACCTTTTGCAAGGTGCTTTCCAGCGGTTCCAGATACTCGGATTTGTTCAAAAACACTCTGAAGTAGTTTAAACTGATAAGGAACAAATGGATAAACACTAACAAAACTATCATCATCAGTATATGTTTTCATCTCAGCACTTTGTGTAAAAGAAATAAGATTACGAAGAATTGTCTTTTTTTCAGTATAAAACGAAGAAAGAGACTGTTTGCATTCGTCTTTCTTCTTAAGCAACCTCTTTTTAATCACCTCGTCAACATTTGCGCTAGACAACGGAAGTCTTGTATCAAACCTACCTTGAATCTTTGAGAAGTCATATCCCTTCACGTGGTCCCTAATAATCTTATCAATATCTGCCTGAGATGTAATAACAACCCAAGCTTTACCCATAAGAACTGTTCCCGCCTCTTCGACAATAGATTGTAAATCAAGCATAAAATCGCTTTTATCACCAATATATTGACCAACTTCATCAATTAAAAAGATAATTTGGTGGGTCTTATCCTTAGAATCAAGGTATTTCTTAAGTTCCTTTGCAAACTTTTCAACACTTAAATGATATTCCCGTTCACCAGATTCAAATAAACGAACACATGCATCTTTACTTTGATATCCAATGTTAACTAATACATCAATAATATCATCTTGACAAAAAGCATACCCTGACCTTTTTTCTACCCAGGAATGACCATTAATTTTTTTAAACTCCGCTTTAAACTTTTCATATAAGCCTTTATTTTCTAGATCTTCTTCGAGTTCTGCAACCCAAAGTACATCACTTAGATAGCCCCTATATTCATTAAAAACCCTCATCAATACATTAACAATTAACTCACTTTGATCCCCAGTTTTTTTTGCTTTTGTATCAATATTAAACAAAATAACATCCTTTGTACCAGAATTTACTACTTTTTCAATATTAGCCATTAATAAAGGATCTTTGATTTTTTTCTTAAAAAACTCCAAAGCTGTTTTATCTCTTACTTTACGATTTTCTAAAAGATATGAAAGCATCTTTATAAAATGTGATTTTCCTGAGCCAAAAAACCCTGAAACCCATACACCAATCTCCTTATTTGGTTGTTCAGACGTCTTAATGAATGCATCAAAAAATCTAGTAAGATTTTTCTCTGTTTCTGCAGTAATTACATATTCATCAAGCTCAGTATACACATTTTTTTCATCTATTTGATCAACTATAATAACACCATTTAGCTCTCTTTTAATATCTCTTACAAAAAAATCTTTTATTTTTAAGGATCCATTATTCATTTCATAACCTCCTCTTTTAAATCACCATTAATAAGCCTAAAAGCACGATAATAATTATTATCCATAAATTTATCAAATAAACTCAATTCATTACGAATCCATGTCCCAGGATAAAACATAATCATAGGAACCTGATTAACAACTGTTTGTAAAGTATTTAAAATTTCATGAGAACGAACCATGGGCCAAACTTTCCCTACACCTGTTAAAAAAAGTAAATCTAAACTCCGCTCCTGCATTTTGACCTTAATAACATCTCGAATAATCTCAGGTTTAAGAGTCGGTTCAAGTTTGTGGAATAATTCCTTTGATCCTTTATTTTTCTCAAAATCAATTACTTTTTCAATAGATATTTTTTCGTCCAATATCTCTAAACATAGATTATAAAGGTCAATATCAAGAACATGAATTGATTTTTTTTCAAGATTACTTTTAAGTCTACTAATTGTTTCTCTGATCATCATCTCTTTTTCTGGAGGATAATCAAAAATATAAAAAGCAATTTCCCCTACTGTCCCCCTTCTTTTAAGAAAATCCTCGGTTTGTACTTTTTCCTTAACTAGTTCTAATCGTTCTTCGATCCTCATATTGGTCCTTTATCCTCCAACACACCCCAAAAAAACGGTTTCGTTTTTATCTAAAAAATATGAACGTAAGTTATTTCCAATAATGATCTTGTTTAGCATTAAGGGTTCATCTTCAGTCAACAACTTTGCTTCTTTTAGTATTTTTAGAAATACTTGTTGAAGTTTAGAAATAGTATACTCATGTAAACTAGCAATTTTCTCACTTTGCTCTTTTTTATTATCAAAAAATCTATTTAGATCTCTCTTCGAAAGAACATAATCCATTTTTAAAAACTTAATTCTTACAACCTCCATCATAAACTCATAAAACAACCGATTAGTTTGCATAATCGAATATAAAACAATAACCCTTGCATTAGAACTAGTACCCTCAACTAAAAACTCTATAAGGAAATCATCTAAATCCTTTAAACGTTTATAGACAGAAGCAACACGTTTATAAATACTCTTTTTGGTCTTATAATTAAATAAATTTTCATCATATATTTTTGATTTTATTTCTTCAAAATTTAAATTCTTTAACATCAGTTCTGCAACAACTTTACTTTCATAAAATTGTAAAGGTTCACCAGTAAGGCTAGCTGAATATTCTTTTTCCTCCATCATATTTTCCTCTATTTGAATATGATTCTATGATGAATCAAGACCTCCCGATTCGAGGATTGTAAGATATGTATTTAATTTAAATGTTTGGTTAAATCGATAAATCTAGAATGTTGGTGAAATATCATCATTACTTATTATTGAAAACTTACAATCATCACTTATTCCATCAGGATTATCCGTTTCTTCTACACCACAGATTTTACACCTGGCTACGGGCCAGATTATGTTAAATAAGAACTCAGACATTACTAAAGAGATAAAATGCGACGAACAACTCATATAAATATTGCTACTTTAATAAACTCTAAGGTGCGACTTACAGACAAAGATCTTGAAAGAATTTCAGTATATGCTGATAATCATAAACGTGATGTACTTCCTAAACATAATGATTTGAAATTAAATCGACATCATGATATTGAAGTTAACCGAATAAGAATAAAAAAACTGATTTCTTCCGCTAAAGATTCTTACCAAGAATTTCATTTGAGGAGTGCCGCTATCTTTGATTATTTCAATGCACTTCATTTTCTTTGCGATTCAGCAGTTCCTTCACTAGATGAAGCTGATAAAGAAGATCAGATGTATGTGGAAGATTTGTTTGAAAAGGTGGAAATCGATCCTGATTGGAATGATGCCCTAGAAGAGGAACTTTGTGAGTCAGATGTTGAAAATATAATTGATAATTTTTTAGATGAAATGCCTGTTTCTTCAGATGAAAGGGAAGATGTTGACAGTGCAATGAAAAAGACATATCAAACCGCATTACAATTAGCAAGATACGTAGCATATGTAGATAAAGAGATAAGAGAAAAATATATTAATAAAACAGGCGTCGAATTCAAAACTGGTTCAGGTGGCAGAATATTTCCTGTTTAATCTAACAATAGATTCGATATTTTTATCTAAAAATTCGGTGGAATATCATCATTACTAATTATCGAAAACTTACAATCATCACAGATACCATCGGGATTGTCAGTTTCATTCACACCGCATATTTTACAGATCATAAAGTCCCTCCACAGTATTATTTTTCTAGAAAATCAAGGATTTGATTTGCTCTTTCAAAATATACTTTTTTACTAATTTTTCTTGAATCATTAAGTGATATGGCATAGGTTTTTTCCAAACCAAAAAGATATCGTTTGTCGATATCTACAGGAAATTTTTCTGGATAAAATATTCTGCAGTCCTTATAATTTGAGGATCTGTAAGCTGCCATAAAAATATTTTCATACTCTTTGTCAACAAAAAGAAAGCAAGTTGAAAATTCGATAATTCTGCCCCGAATGAGTTTTGTAATTGTTAATTTATACTTCGCCCATTGTTCAACATTATTAACGATGACAAAAAAAAGTGAGATTTTGTTTGTTTGTTCTAAACACATTCTCCATATTTTTTCAGGTGCAAAAATAAATTCTTGAAGATGAATCTCCTCAATTGAAAACTCACCTTCACCGCCTTCAATCCCAATGGTTCTATCACCTCGGCTAATGGTAATTGGTTTTGCTTGAGACGATAAAGCAGATTCGGTTAACTGCACCAGCGGATATGTATCATAATTAGAACTATCAAAGTAAAATATCTTTCCTGCTCTATTTTCGATCCAGATGTCTGATAGAGAGCTCCCAGTCTCTACATCCTTCAAGTGTATTTTTCCAGATGGTGAAAATGCATAAGGTTCTTTTTGCAGATTCGAAGCTTGACTATTTCTATGAAGCGTACAAATTGCTATCATATCATTTTCAACAGCTCTTGTTTGAAGAACAGACTCCCAAATACGAGGACGAACGTTTTGATAAGATATATTACTCCAAACATCTGCCCCTTTTGTTCGTAATACTCTTGGAATCAAAGAAATATAGCTATCATGGCAAATAGAAAACCCCATCTTCATATTATTAATTTGCACAACTGGAAAATTATTTGGTATCGACCAGTTAGTATCAAAAAATGCATTATATTTTGACGTAGAATGTTTATGATAAATAGTTTGTTTTCCCATCGAGGTTATAAACAAGCAATATTGGTCACTGCTACCTCCACTAATTGATTCCCTACCATAAAAAACCTGCATACCTACTATAACACTAATATCAAAGTTACGAGCTATTTCCCCATATTTGTTGAGGAGTTTCTTAACTTCTTCATTCTCCCCAATATTTTCAGGAATTAGCTCATAACTAGAACTAATAGTTTCAAATCCCTCAGGAAAAACAACCAAATCCAAGCATTGATCACTATTTTTTATTATATCCAAAAAATGCTGAATCTTATGCCTTCCAAGCTCTGGAAATGCTAATCCAATCTGCATAATATATCACCTCAACTATTCTCTAACAAAAAATCCAAATTTTTTTGAATATGACTTTTAAAGTATTCGATATCATCATCTGTTTCAGGATCTAACTCACACCAAACACACTCATCAGGCAGCAATCTTATAATAGGAATATTTAGGATAAGCGTGGAAAAATCTCTAAGTGTATCATACCAAGCCCGTTGTTCATCTCTATACGGCGGGTCATTGTCTTTTCTGTTTAATGCTTGACACCTGTTAATCCATATATCTTTATCATAAGCTAGCTTCAATTTTGCAGGATAATTTTCAAGGGCAATCGCCCGAGGTGTAGTAAAATGCTGCGATTCATCAAATTCAACAATGTATGCAGGATTTATAACATAATAATCTACATTTGGAAGTTTTTTTGTTCGTACGAACTGTTTAAAACCTCTATGATTTTGAAGTTTTATATAAATTGTTTTTAAATTATCATAAAAATCATATTCCCGGTAATTTTCTAACTCAGAAGGTAAATTTAGATTGTGATTTTCCTCAACAACACCATAAATTTTTGTCAATAACTCAAAGATTCTTCTCTTACATTCTTTACATCGTTCACTATGTTTTACTGCCATAACTTATCAGCCTCACTCAACAAACTCTGTTTAGAGGATTATATATTCGGTGGAATATTATCATTACTAATTATCGAAAACTCACAATCATCACATATACAAGAAGGACTATCAGTTTCATTTACTCCACATATTTTGCATATCATTTTCTCACCAGCTATTTAGTTATTGTAATCATATGCCTTTTTTAGAAGTGATATTACTTCATCCAAGTGTTCCTCTGTTTCAATATTAACCTTAAAACACTCGCCATTATAGAAACCCTGAACACCTTTTGACAGCTCCGTTATTGTGTGCTTCTTAATCATCTCCCTTCCAACACTTATTGGAAGCATCACGACTATCCTTATTTTCTTCTTTCTGATTTTAATATATGAAAAGTTCTTCTTTTTCTTAATAGAAACATAATACTTTTGCGGATTGAAAATTAGTTTCTCGTCAACTCTTATCATTTGATTTTTAATCTGTTGATATATTGATTTTACTGTCTCTGTGACATTGTCTAAATGAAAATCTTCTGAATACGTCTGGTCTGCTCCATACACCGTACTGGTATCAACTAGTTCTACTTCTTCAAAATCTGGATTTAAGGTAAGAACATGTTCTTCACCAGTATGATACTTTTTTAGGATTTCAACCTTAACCATCTTACCCCAGGTATCATTATAAATACCCTGGACTTCATGGATTTCTTCTTTATCATCATCTAAAATAAGGAGGATATTCTGACTATTCTCAACAGCATCTTTTATAGATTTGTAAAGTTCCTTGCCATGGAGATATTTCATAAACTCGTCATTGAGGGCATTATTGCTTTTAACAAGCTTGTGTACTTTTTCAATGAATCTGTTTTGACTTGCTGAGTTTCTATAAAAAGCAAAAAATTTGGTGATTTGGGGGAAAATATGCTTATAGAAATTGTGTTTAGCAAGTTCCACTTCAACTAAATAAAATTCAGGATTATCTTTATCAGATATATCAAACAACAAACCATCGGGAATCACACCACCAAGTGATTTACCCTCGGCCTTGTTTTTTACATCAATGTAAACAGTTTTTTCTCCAAATAACATCTTATAATTATCTACTATTAAATTTTCAAAATCTTGTTCCTTTTTAAATTTTAGTTCGTGAAATCTTTTGCCACTTGAGAATAATGCCGTTCGCATAGGAATCCTCCCTAAACTATTATTTTATAACAGGGAACTCTTTAAAAACCTGATTAAACATTTATCATTTTTTAATAAAACCAGCATATACTAAGACAGATAATACAATACCCGCGATAAACAAAACTATATTGCCCTGTATCCAACCAACAATCTGATGTAAAATTAAAAAACCATATGATTCTCCAGTGGATTCTATATCTTCATTCTCAGCAGAAGTCTTAACAGTATTAATACCACTCATTAATGTTGGTAATGAAACTAAAAACATTATTAGAATAAGAAACCCCATTATTGCACTTTTTTTCATTAATTACTCACACTCTACAGAATCTTCAGATGTAACCTAACAAAGAAAGTAGACCAAGGATAAATAATATAATTCCACCTATGACAAGACCTATACCAATCGTATTAGGTATTTTCATTAAGGTATCTTCAATGCTCCCTTCTTCTGTTTCGACATCAGCGGATGCATTTAGCACCGCTGCTCCAATTATTATGAATATTATTCCTACAATTAATAGGATTACACTGCCTATGCTCATATTGTATTACCTCCACCTAATGATTAGGATGTTTACAAAAATTTTTCAAACACATTTGGTTACGGTGCATCATTAAAATTTTTTCCTAAATTATTAGACGCAGATCTTTATAAACTTTACGTTGTGGTAGGTATATCTGACCACAACCTAGAATATCTTTGGTATTTTACAAATTAAGTTTAAATGATTCTTAATATCAATACTATGAATCATTTTTTATCTTGCTGAGATACAATCGTTTTGATTGTTCCAGTTTCACATATTCTTCCAATACATCTAATAGCTTACTGCCCACCCCACTCCTCTATAATTTCCCAATGGCCTCCTTTAGCAGGACCCGTTCTTTTCAATATCCCTCTCTCTCTTTTAATTTTCCAATATTATATTCAACTGATTTCTTTGATAATTTTCCTTTTATTGCTATTTGCTTCTTGCTAATTCCGGGATTTTTTCGAATTAATGATAGAATAATTTTTTGTTTTTCTGAGAGTTTTTCTACCCCCTTTTTCTACTCCCCTTTCCACCCCCTAAACTCTCCCCACAATTGTTCTCTTCTGAAGATCAATTTTAAATCCTACTAAGATACAAACGTTTAGATTGCTCTAATTTAACATATTCCTTCAATATATCTAACAGTTTACTATCCCACTGTTTTTCCTGAATGATTTTATTTAATACAGCCGTATCAAGCTGCATAACATCATCCATTTCCCATGGTCCTTTAGCAATTGCTCAAGCCTTTCACGTTCATTACTATGCTTCGCTGGAAACTTGTTTTGCTCTGTCTCTTTGATTCTTACCTTATTCTTGGATCCAAAGACAACATCAACACCTTCTTTTTCTGCAAAATTGATAAGCGCCTCCTCAAGTTTATCTATTTCAGCATACAAGTCAAGTGTAATCTGTTTCTGTTTTTGTTTCAACTCAGCATAACGATTGATCAGTTTCACACCTGGGTCACCAAGATATTCATTCTCCGGTTTCTCTTTTATCATGTAAAGATGAGACCACTGTCGACAGATAGGTTTAAACTCACACCAGTCACAAAGAAGTGAAGGATTGGCAGCAAACTTCTCATCACTTTCAATCTTTTCAATCAACGCAATAACATCTTTCTTCAACGCTTCTAGTTCCTCATCAGTGCGAGTAGAATCAATCTCTTTATCAAAAGCAAGAAAATGCCATACTAATTTCACATCTTTTACATCAGGATAGCGTTCTTTGATACCAATAGCATACAATGCAAGCTGACGATCATTATCTAAATACTCAGGGAGTGGCAATCGTGAATTTGTCTTATAATCATGAACCTCATAATAACCCTCCTCAGACTCCATAACCCTATCAATAAAACCCTGTAGTTTATGCTCACCAGCATCATCAAGAGTAACGAGAACACGTTCCTCAAGAGCAATCGTTCTTCCCTGATCAAATGGTTTATATTTGTTGTAATAATCAGTAATAAACTTCTCACCCATCTTCAAATAATTCTCAGGACCATACTCTTCTTTTACAATGACAATAGAATCATCCCAATTCTTCTTCCATTCACTACGAAAAAAATCAAGGAGTTCATCTAAAGTACTCAACTTTTGATACCCAAGATCTCGATATAACTTCTCAAGTGTTTCATGAACCCTACTACCAAGAAAAGCTTCTATGCTTTGCTCAACTTCAGTTTCAACTTTATCAAGATATTTTAATTTATACTTCTGTGGACATTGTTCATAACAACTTAATCTGGAATGCGAATACACACTCATATCACCTCATAAATCATTTATTCTTTTTTAAACACACGTTTTTTAAAAAAAGAAGGCTTTTAGTGAGTAGACATCTAACGTACGCTTGGCCAAAAAATGGGTCTATCTTGTACGCTCCAACAGGAGAAAACATTTTTCCTTACCGACGGGAACATGCCCACCCATAGGAGAAAATCTGATCGGCGTTGCAAGTACTCCTGTGTGATAAGAGAAAATACCAAAAATACTGGATTTTAGTATGCAATACTCTGGATGTATCGAACTATTGGTTTTTTAAAGAAATAACTATTGTGGGATTACAGTTTGGGAAAGGGGTTTTAACAAATACATTCAAAAAATAATTAGTTGGTAGTGCATGAGTAATACTAAAGGTAAAAACAAAATAATAGGGTATGCGAGATTCGAAGATGGGAAACTAGTTTTACCATCAAAAGACAAAGATACCAAACATGAAGACAACATGAGTGATGATGAAAAGAATCTGGATTATTTGTTTGTACTGAAAGCATTGCAGGAGATACCTTTTGGTGTTGGAAAGAAATTGCTAATAGATTTTTTACAGGGAAACAGAAAGAATAAATCTATTGTCAATAACAAGCTATATCTTAAGAGAAATTTTGGCAGTATGCTTTATGAGAATGACGAGTTAAATGCTATGATAAATAACCTTATTCAAAACGATATGGTCGAATTGAACTCTATAAATGCTAACAAGCGTTGGAAAATGCTGGAGTTAAGCGTGAGAGGAAAAAAAGAGATAGAGGATCCTGTCTTATATAAACGAAAGTTAGCATTTAATTTCAAGGAAACGAAAACGGAATTAACAGAAGAAGACAAGAGGTTATTTGAAAAATTTAGTGATTTTCTTTCAAAATTTAATGATGATCAAAAGAAAGCGATAATCAGCGATAAGACTCACGTATTATGCATAGCAGGAGCTGGTTCAGGCAAAACAACAGTACTCACAAAGAGAGTGGAATTTTTAGTAAAACACCGTTCTATCGATCCTAAGAAGATACTGGCAATAACATTTACCAGGAAGGCAAGACGGGAAATGATGACAAGGCTATCAGAAGCAGGTCTTCTAGATTCAGTTATGGTTGAAACATTTAATTCGTTTTGTGAGAAGATCCTGAGGCAACATAATTATCTGATTTATGACAAACCTGTGAGAGTTATTAGTTATAAAGACAAGGTAGTGATGGTTAACAGCGCTCTTTCTAAAATACATATGGATATGGAGAAGGCAATGGAGGTGTACTTTAGTGATGCTCAAAGAAGAGGAAAGACAGAAGAACAGTTGGTAAACATATTCAGAAACGACTGCTTTTTTATTCGGGATTACTTCAAGTTCAAAAACAAACCAATTGTTGAATCATCTTTTGAACCTAGTAGCACAGGACATGAAAAAAGCGTAAAAATGGTCATAGCTATATGCAATTATATTGAAGCATATATGAAGCGCCATGGTCTGAGAGATTTTGCCGATCAGCTCATTGACACTATAGTTTTTTTTGAAAAACATCTGGAGTTGATACCTAAGTTCGATCATATACTTATAGATGAGTATCAGGATGTTAATTCAACACAGATACAACTTATTGATCTTCTTTCTCCACAAAATATTTTTTGCGTAGGAGATCCAAGACAGTCAATATATGGATGGAGAGGATCTGACATACGACATATATTGAATTTTGAGGAGAAATATCCTGATTGTGATATAATCACATTGACGAAGAACTACCGTTCAACTAGACACATCGTAGATTTAATAAACAATTCAATAAAACATATGAGACTTCCAGATCTGCAGTCATCAATAGAAGGAAAGAAGGACATTTACCTAATGAAATTTACATCAGAAGATAAAGAATTTGAATTTGTGATACAAAAAATAATCGAATCTGATATTCCACGGAATGAAATCTTTGTACTTGCAAGAACTAATAGGCAACTAAACGAGCTCTCACAGCTCATGAAAGCACAGGACGTGAAACATGTTGTACGAAGTGATGAAATGAGAAAAAGTATCACAGCAAGAAAAAATGATGTAACTCTTGCAACAATACATGCAATCAAGGGAATGGAAGCAGAAATGGTTTTTGTCATCGGATGTACCGGTATTAATTTTCCGTGTAAAGGAAGTGAACATCCAGTAATAGAAATGGTAAAAGTAGATGAATACGACAAAGAAGAGGAGGAAAGAAGAGTCTTCTATGTTTCAATGAGCAGAGCAAAAAACAGTTTGCATCTAACATATTCTGGAAAAAAACCAACGTATTTTATATCAACCAACATGAAGAAGATGATAGAAGAAAAAGAAGTAAAAGTACAGCCAAAAGAGAAAGCTGAAATCAGTATCGATCAACCAAAAGATATGATAGCAAGGCTTAAAGATTGGAGGAGAGAACTAAGCAAAGAGCACAATGTTCCTGCATATGTAATAATGCATGATCGTACCCTAGTAGACATTGCACAGAAAAGGCCACAGGAATCTACTGAACTGGAAGAAATATATGGTCTCGGACCTACAAAAATAATGAAATATGGGGAAGAAATCCTGAAGATTGTTAATGATTAGTAGTGAAGTAATATTTCAACAGCTAATTTTTATTTTTAGAATTTGATATATTCACAAAGCAAAATTTTTCGTAATACTTATCTACAGATGTTATATTCCAGGTTTGGATACATTTAAAGGCGGAGGCGTTCGTTGGACCCACTAATATTTCTACTCGTCATAGGGGGAGCAGGTGCTATCGGTTTTTACATGGCATGGAGCATTGGTGCCAATGATGTTGCAAATTCTATGGCCACTGCTGTTGGAGCTAAGGCCATCACGTTTAAACAAGCGGTGATTATCGCAGGTGTACTGAATTTTGTTGGTGCTGTATTTGTTGGAAGTAAAGTTACAGAGACTGTTAGCAAAGGAATTATTACCACTTCCGGTATTGATAACCATGTATTACTTTTAGGATTTGTCGCTAGTCTTCTTGCTGCTGCGATATGGGTAACGCTTTCTACGTGGAGGGAAATGCCAATTTCTACAACACATTCAATTATTGGTGCATTGATAGGTTTTGGAATAATTGCTGGTGGAACCTCTGCAGTTGCGTGGGGCAAAGTTGGATCTGTTGCTGCAAGTTGGATGTTATCACCTGTATTTGGATGCATACTTGCATTTTTTGTCTTTAAAATAATTGTTAAAACAATATTTGCAAAAGATAATCCTGTAAGTGCTGCAAAAATCGTTGGTCCAATAATTTTTGGTTTTACAGCTTTTTTGATTGCTTCATCATTATTTCTAAAAACAGCATTAAGTGAAAATTATGGTTTTTCTGATACTGATGGCCTTATTATTGCAACGGTTGTTGCGATAATTGTTGTATTAATTGGGATAGTTTTACTGCGAAAAATAGAAGCAAAATCTGATGAAGATCATGCTGCATATAGTGCTGTTGAAGGAATTTTTAGGAAGCTTCAGGTAGGAACATCATGTTATGTTGCATTTGCTCATGGAGCAAATGATGTAGCAAATGCAATTGGTCCTGTTGCCTCAATAATCCCACTTGCACAAGGTATTGGGTTGGGGCCAGAAATTGAAGTTCCTATCTGGCTTTTAGCACTCGGCGGCATTGGCATATCTATTGGATGTATGACTTGGGGTCGTCGTGTTATGCGGACAGTTGGCAGCCGTATAACAAATCTTACAAATACAAGAGGTTTTAGTGTTGATTTTGGAGCTGCGACAACTGTTCTTATTGCATCAAAACTAGGTTTACCTGTTTCAACGTCACATACTGTTGTTGGTGCTGTAATTGGTGTTGGTCTTGCTCGTGGTCTTGAAGCTGTTGATTTAAGTATTATTAAAAAAATTGTAGTATCATGGCTTTTGACGTTGCCAATTGCTGCAGGTACGTCTATCACAATTTTTTTATTGTTAAGAGCAATAGTAGGATGAGAATTGGGTGGAAAATATGAAAGAAAAAAAGGATCATTTCAGAGCACCAGTTTCTGATACATATAGAAGAAAAACGCCATTTAGTCAACTACTTGAACACATGGGAAAAGTTCGGGAGTGTATTGATATTCTTGGCGATGGATTAACTCAATATTACAAAGGTGATTACAAAGGGTTTTCTGATTTAGCAAAAAAAGTAAGTGAAATTGAGCATGAAGCTGATATTATTAAGGGAAATTTACGTAACCATTTGCCGTCTTCATTGTTTATGCCTGTTGACAAGGGTAAATTTATGTGGGCTTTGCGGGAGCAAGACAAAATTTTAGATCATGCTGAGAATCTTGTAAACATGCTTGATATGCGTCATACCCCAGTTCCAAAGGAGTTGCAGAGTGTTTTTATTGAACATACAAAGCTTGTGATGAAAACAGTAAGGGCTATGGAAGATGCAGTGGGTAATATTAGGGATCTTGTTCAAACAAGTTTTGTGAAACGCGAACGAGAACAAACTAAAGAGTTGGTACGTAAGGTTCATAGATATGAATGGGAATCAGATCAAAAGAAATATGAAATGACCAAGGGTATCTATAAACTTGAAAAGAAACTTGATTCTATGGATGTTTATCATTTGTTAAAGATTGCAGATTGGGTAGATGATATTGCAGATCACGCTGAGAATGTTGCTGATTGGCTTAGAGCAATGATTGCACGTTGATTTTTGTTTCGTAACAAGCATTAAAAAGTCTATCAAATATTCTGATTACTTGAACACTATTTATATTGGAGAAGATCAATGTGAAAGGGGAGACAAAGCTTGTTATTATAATCGTTGTCATCTTATTACTCGCTATTTTTTTTGCAAGTGGCGGATCAACGCGAACTAAGATCAAACAAAAAGGATCAGATACCATGCTTGAGCTAGCTCAGATATGGGCAGAGGAATATGTAAAAGTAAATGATAACGTCACCTTATCGGTTTCTGGAGGAGGATCGGGTACTGGAATTGCACAGATGATCAATGGGCAAATCGATATTGCCGATGCCTCACGTCCTATTAAAAAGCACGAGATTGCTATTGCACAGTCACAAGGTATCTTTCCAGTTGAGTTTAGAATATGTCTTGATGGTATTGCTATTATTACTAGCAAAAACATTGACGTTAGTGAGATTTCTTTTGATCAATTACAGGGCATCTATAATGGCACCATCAAAAATTGGAATGAACTTGGAGGTTCTAACCTTAAAATTACGGTATATGGGAGACAAAGCAATTCCGGCACATATGTGTTTTTCCAGGAGCATGTATTGAATGACGACGATTATAGAACTGACATGCAGCCGTTAAACGGTAACTCACAGATTGTTGATGCTGTTGCAGGCGATAATGATGGGATTGGTTATGTTGGCGTTGCCTACGCCGAAAACAGGGCATCAGAGTTAAACATACTTAAAGTAAAAGAGGGGGAAAATGCACAGCCCATCCTCCCAACGATCGAAAACGTTGCCACAGAGGATTACCCTATATCTCGATATCTTTACATTTACACAAATAGTAATCCAATAGGAGAACTTGCCCGTTACGTCAGATGGATTCTGGATGAAGATGGCGGGCAAAAAGTAGCAGAAAATTTAGGATTTATTCCACTGCCTCAATATATTATTGAAGAAGAACTGGAAAAGATTTCATGAAATTTGACCTATTTACCCTGAAGAAATACGATTACAAAAAAATACGTAATCTCAAAGACAATGCCATACGAAAGATACTCTTTGGGTTTGGGGCAACAGCAGTTATCTTCATTATCATCATCCTAGTGTTTCTCCTGATAGAGGGATTGCCCTTCTTTCTAGAGGGAGATGGTATAGATTTTTTCACTGGCGATGTCTGGGATCCATCTTCCCCCAACACCCCAAGATATGGCATATTGCCCATGGTTCTTGGTACGTTTCTTGTTACATTAGGTGCTATTGTTATAGCCGTGCCTATTGGAATTGGATGTTCAATTTATCTAGCAGAGATTGCGCACCCTAAAATCCGTGAAACGTTAAAACCCATTATTGAGATACTCGCGGGTATTCCCTCTGTTGTGTATGGTTTTTTCGCACTTATTATTCTGTCAACATGGATTGATGACTTCTTTAATTCCACAACCAAGTTAAATGCATTAACAGGGTCTATTATGTTGGCTATTATGATGCTGCCTATTATTATTTCTCTTTCAGAAGATGCAATTCGCTCTGTCCCACAAGAAATGAAAGAAGCATCTTTGGCTTTAGGTTTATCAAAATGGGATACCATCCGTGGTGTGGTTGTACCTGCTGCACTTTCAGGTATAACTGCTGCTATTATTCTTGGTGTAGCCCGCGCAATAGGTGAAACTATGACCGTGCTTATGGCAACAGGTAACGCACCAGTTATCTCGTTTGATATGTTGAGCTCGATGAGAACCATGACCGCTACCATTGCTATAGAAATGGGAGAGGTTCCTTTTGGCAGTACCCATTATCATTCATTGTTCGCTGTTGGTATTGTATTGTTTGCTATTACTTTCATTGTCAATTTTATAGCTGATCGTGTGATGAAACGATTTAGGGAGAAGTATTGAATGAAATGGAAAACGATTAAGGAGCATATTATTTATTCTCTTCTTCGACTCAGTGGTTTGTTTATTGTGTGTACTCTCGCTATTTTACTTTTTTATATCTTATCTGGTGGAATTGGGAAGATAAGTTGGGAATTTCTGACAAATTTTCCAACAAACGGGATGATGTCAGGTGGTATCTTTCCCATGATACTGGGGACGTTATCTCTTATGACCTTGACAATGCTGATTGCCCTACCATTAGGCATATTTTCTGCCATTTACCTTGTTGAATATGCAAAACCGGGGAGATTTACTAATGCTATTCGCCTAGCAGTCCATAACCTTGCTGGTGTACCATCTATCGTCTACGGTTTAGTGGGGCTTGGGTTGTTTGTTGTATTCCTTGGTCTTGGGCTTAGTCTTGTCTCAGCTGCACTTACTCTTGCCATCATGGTTCTACCCATTATTATTGCGTCTTCTCAAGAGGCATTACGAGCTGTTCCTCAAAACATCCGGGAGGGCGCTCTGGCATTAGGGTCAACAAAATGGGAAACAACATGCCATCATGTACTTCCATATGCTTTACCAGGTATGTTAACTGGTTCAATTCTTGCGCTGAGCCGTGCTGCTGGAGAAACCGCTCCAATTATTATGACTGGTGCAGCATTCTATATGACGCATCTCCCCTCATCCATCTTTGATGAATTCATGGCGTTACCGTATTCTATTTACACTCTTGCAACACAGTCTTCAAATGCAGAAGCAACCAGGCCTACGGTTTTTGGTGCCATTCTCGTGTTGCTGTTAATTGTGTTATGTATGAATCTAGTGGCAATTATTGTAAGAAATTATTATAGAAGGAAATACCGGTGGTAAAATGTCTGAAGATATTGAAATAGAAACTCGGAATCTCAGTCTTTGGTATGGTGACAAACAGGCCTTAAAAAACATAGATATGAAAATACCCGAAGAAAAGGTGACTGCTATAATAGGTCCTTCTGGCTGTGGAAAATCAACGCTTATTCGCTGTTTTAACAGGATGAATGACATTATAGAAATATGTCGCGTGAAAGGAAATATCCTTATCGATGGAAAGGACATCTACGATAAAACAATGGATGTTGTTGAATTGAGGAAAAACGTGGGTATGGTTTTTCAAAAACCGAATCCCTTTCCAAAAAGCATCTATGAAAATATTGCCTATGCCACTCGCATTCATGGAATAAAAAACAAAAAAAAGCTAAATGAAATTGTTGAAAAATGTTTGAAGCAGGCGTTTCTGTGGGATGAGGTAAAAGATAGGCTTGACGGGTCTGCTCGTTCGTTATCGGGTGGACAGCAACAACGGCTTTGTATAGCTCGAGCGCTTGCAATAGAACCCAAGATTATTTTAATGGATGAACCCTGCAGCGCCCTTGACCCCATTGCCACTGCTAAGATTGAAGAACTAATTCGTTATCTTTCTGAAAAGTACACAGTAGTTATTGTCACACATAATATGCAACAGGCCGCACGGGTAAGCGATTACACTGCGTATATGTATATCGGAGAGGTAATTGAATTTGGGAAAACAAAGCAGATATTTGAAAACCCAAGTGAGGAAAACACTGAAAATTATATTACTGGAAGATTTGGATAGAGGAGGATGCAAAAAATGGGATCTAAATTTGATGAGCAACTGAAAAAAATCAAAGGCGATGTAATAGAACTGGGAGAACTTGCACAAAGAATGTTGAAAGATTCTATTGTTGCACTTGAGAGTCAAGATGTAAAACTTGCCAACAAAGTTTATACTGATAAAAAGAAATTAATGAAGATGGACGATGATATCGAGCATCGTTGCTTACAAGCCATTTCCATGTACCAGCCCATGGCTAAAGACATGAGGATTATAGGGGCATCACTTAAATTAATCACCTATCTGACAAGGATTGGAAGATACGGAAAAGATATTGCAAAGTTTGTAAAAGAATTAGCAGATAAAACACATATTGCAAAGTTGGTAAGTATTCCTCATATGGGCAAGATTGTAGATAGCATGATCTCTGATGCGCTCATCGCTTATAGGAGTGAACAATCTGTCGACATCCGATCTTTTGTTGATAGAGATGACGACGTTGATTCTTTGCGAGACTCCATATTTAGAGAATCACTGACCTACATGATGGAGGATGACAAGAATATCAAACGGTGTATGTATTACATTATGGTTGCTAGGTATCTTGAACGATGTGCAGATCACGCTTGTAAGATATCTGAAAAAGTAAACTACATGGTGACCGGTAAAAGAGTTGAAATAAAATAATAGAAAAATAGTTGGACTTCAGCTTATTTTTCTATCGATCCGATTACTTTCTTGGCTAAAAATTCGCGTATTTCTTCGGGTTTAGTAGTATCTATACCAAAATACTCGGGAAATAATTTTGTGGTCGTAAGCATCTCTGTTGTTCCATGTTTTTTTGCATATATAAGTTTCATAGCAGAAAGCTCGTCAACATGATCATAAACCTTTGGACCAACCATCCTTCTCAGATTTGATTGTTTCACGGGCTGATGAAAGGCAATGAGGGCCAAGGTTTTCAAATGATGGCTTTGTATCTCAGGTTTTGCAACCATCACTGACTGATCAAAGAACTTCTTCTTCACCTGCATTGTATACTTATCGCCAGCTTTAATCACTTCAATAGAAGTTTCCTTCTTTCGCTCAACATTATACGTTTGAATAAGATTTTCCAATGCTTCTGTTACTTTCTTTTTTGAAAGCCCACTCGCCTCTTTAATCTCTTCAATACCCACTGGCTTACTCGCAGAGAACAGAACAGATTCAACAAGACGTTCTTCTCTTAAGCCCATATGTTTACCTCCTTATGTATATCCTATTATTTTAATATAGATTTCTCCATAAGGAAATCTACGCTGATATATTCTAATTTTTTTATCATATGCAAGGAATAGAACAGAGAGAAAGGTCTTCATATGTTCCTCAGAGTCAGTTTTTTCACAGATATTACTCAAACTCATGGATTTTTTTGGAAAGTGGCAGATTTTTTCCCAGACCAAAGCAATATCCTCTTCAAGATAATCTTCGTGAGCCACGCCTTTCATTTTTTTACGTGCTTTTTCGGCGAGTCTCTGTCGTTCTTCCCGTCGTAATTTATCAATGAGCTGAAACTCTTCAACATCTTTGCGGGCATGATCAAAAGCATCTAAAAGTTCAATAAGAGTTATCTTTCTTTTTGAATCTCGTCGAACAGGCTCTTCAAGAGGGGGACATGGACTTTTCATAACAAGATTTGTATAAGAATAACCGTCATCACTTTTAAGCCATGCACCTGTTGGTATGTCTCCCCAGCCAAAATCTAGCTCCTCTTCCTCCTCCTTTGCTTCCATGTTGACAACGAGATCGTCGCTTTGCATACGAAGTACTTTCCAGGCCATGTAAATAATACGCCCTGCTGTCATCAAATCAATTCTTTCCTCTTTTGCTTTCTTGAGATACATAGAGGAAAAATTGACGAGGTCAATGTTCCACGGATTGAGATGTTGATTGAGTACCAAATCAAAGGCAAGATGAATAGAGCGATCAAAAGGATTTGTTAGAGTGAGATGTTCTTTTTCACTTGTCCTCTTGACCATATCAAGATATTGATTAATGCGTGACATGTCATTATCTTCGTCAATGAGTGCTTTGTGAAACAGCAAATGGTTGATGACTTCGTCATTTATTTCTATGTTTACGCACCTCCCTCAACAAGTATCTCGCCTTTTGGGCCAACTGATTCTGGATCTATATTTCCTATCATCTCAGAAATACCAGAATCATGCATAGTCACACCATAAACGTGATTTGCTTCTTTTAAGACAATCTTACGTAAAGAAACATTAATGAACTGGGAATGAGAAGCATTTTGTTTTATCATGCGAGAAACGGTTTCAGCATTGACACCATCAAGAAACATATCAATCTCGTCAAGGACATAGAAGGGACTTGGATCATACTGTTGGATAGCAAAGATAAACGCAAGAGAAGCAATACTTTTTTCACCACCTGATAGAGCAGATAAACGCAACACTTTTTTGCCATGCGGTCGTGCTTTTATGGTAAGACCATGGTCAAAAATATGTTCCTCATCTTCAAGCAGAAGTTCGGCTTCTCCACCTTCAGAAAGCTGTGAATATATTGACGTAAAATTCTTGTTGATCTCATCAAAAACTTCAAAGAACTGTTCTTTCTTCTTACTCGTGACCTCGTTAACAAGTTTGATAAGGTTCTTTTTCTGATCTTTGAGATGCGACACATCCTCATCGAATTTCTTTTTCCGTTCTATTTGATGTTCATACTCTTCAAGAGCCCTCATATTGACGGGCTCTAATTCTTGCATGTTTTCTTCAATAACACGTATCGATTCTTTCAACGATTCGATATTTGGTATTTTCTTATCAGTAATTTCAACGTTATACAATGCAATTTCTTGATTCAATTCCTTTATGGTGCCCTCAAGTGTAGGCAACCGATATTTTGATCGGGAAATAAGATCAATATATGATTCGGAACGAGTATTGATCCTATCAAGTTCATTTTCAATGGACACTGTGTTCTTATAAATCTCATCTCGTTTAATAGCAGATTCCTTGGTTTTACTGGTCATCTGCTCTTCAACAGTCATCATTGCTTTAAGTTCATCTTTATGATGTGCCCGTGACTCTTTTAAGCCTTGTATCGAAGATTTGAACTCCTCAATTTCAGCATCATGTGATTCTATTTTCTGAGAAATCTCTACTTTTTTTTCTGAAATAAGCTCTGCCTTCTTTTGTAACGTTTCTTGTTCAGAGCGAAGTTTCAATAAATTCTCCTGTAATTCTGATACCTCTTTCTCAAGATCGCGCACTTCACGTGCAAGCTCTTTTTTCGAGGTTTTCAAAAGATGTTTTCCTTTTTCTTCCTTCTGTAAATTGAGTTCTTCTAACCGAGTTTCATACTCAGTAATAGTAGAAACAATTTCATTTTTCTTAGAATTCAATTCCGTCTTTTCTTTCATCTTTACTTCAAGATCTTTTGTTAAAACCTCAAGTTTTCCGCCATATTCCTTTTTTCGTACATCAAGATCCGGTACTTGTTTGCGCTGAACAACCTCGGCTTTAAATGATCCAAGGTTGCTTTCAATTTCAGCAATTTCTTTCTTCAAGTCGGCGAGTTCTTCAGAAAGCAAATCCTGACTTTCAATTGCCGTATGTAACTGACGGGTCAGTTCATCTAACTTATTTCGGTCAACAGTTCCAAATGAAAGGTGAGTCTTGGGCATGCTACCCCCAACCATAGCCCCACTTACTTCTATCAGATTTCCCTTCATATCAACGAGTCGAACACCACCCATAAGACGGCGGGCATCAGTGAGTGTATCGACAATAACCGTATCGCCAAAGACGTACCAAAATGCACCTTTGTACTCATCGTTAAATTTAACAAGATCAAATGCAAAGCCATGAGAATGTTCATCTTTTACTGCCATGAGTGCTTTTGCTCTCGGCTTGCCTACGATCATCTTGTTTAATGGTAAGAAGGTAGCCCTTCCAAGTTTCCTTTCAGCTAAATACCGAATAGCCTCAGCCGCAGCAACATCATCATCAACAACAATGGATTGCATTCGAGGACCGGCTGCAATTTCTAGCGATGTTTCGTATTGTTTATCAACCTGAGCCAGTTCTGCAATAGTGCCACAAATTCCTTTTAATTCGCCAGAGTCACGATCTCTAAGAATTGCATTTACTGCCTGATTATACTTTGCATGCACAGATTGAAGTGCATCATACTCGGCCTGTAATTTTGATTGTTCACGCTGAAGTTTCAGTATTGCCTTCTCCAAATCTACCAATTGTACGGTTGCTTCAGATTCTTTTTTCTTCTTGTCAAAAAGTTGCTTTTCCTGATCCTTTATTTTTTTACTGCTCTCTTGAGTATCTTTCTGAATTTCATTTGACTGCCAATCAATATCTTTTAATTCAAATTCATAGGCAGATTTTGTTTCCTGCATTTCGGCAATTTGCAATTCCAAGGCGTCGATGTTGTCATTGAGTCTATCTCGTTTTAATTTGAATTCATGAATTTCACTTTGTTTTTCATTGTACTCCTCACGCATTTTTACGAGTTCCCTCGTCAGTTCCATGGATGTATCATCAGATTGAGCAATTTCGTCTTTTAACTCTGAAAGAATTGTTTCTTTCTCATCTAATTTTTCCTGCTGCTCTTTAATTTGATTGTTGATCTGACTGTTTTGAGACTGAAACTCTTCAAGTTCTTTTGTAATTTCTTCCACAGTTAATTCGAGCTCTTTTTTCTCATTTTTAAGTTCTAAAATCTCATCATTTGAATAGTTGATCTTTTCATCTAACTTAATTTCCTCTGTCCTTAAAGAATCTATTTTTTCTTTGATTTCCTTTGCATCATCCCCGCCAGCATCACCGATTTTCTTTTCAATTTCTTCTAAGTCTTGAAGTAATTCAACATGTTGTTTTTTTAGATCCTCTCTTTGAGTTTTCAGCACCGTTTGTTCAGTTTCGTAAGATTCAATCTGTCGGTTAATTTCTGCTATCTGATTTTCTACTTCCTGTTTTTTCTTGTGAGCAATCTTTGCTTTTGTTTCATAGAGTTTGTCTTTTAACTCTTTATAACGGTAGGCTGCATCCCTATCTTTTTTAAGTTGTCGAGTTTGACTTGTGATTTCGTTTAATATGATCTTGATTCTCTCAAGGTTTTTTTCTACGTCCTCGTGTTCTATCTCGGCTTTTTTAATGTCGTTGTCAAATGTACTTATCCCTGCAACGTCATCGATAATTCTTCTCCTATCAATAGAGCCCATCTTAACGAGATTGGTAACATCGCCTTGTTTGACAATGTTGTATCCATCACCAGAAATACGTGCATGGGTAAGAACATCAATAAATTTTGAATACGAAGCAGAGCGGCTATTAATGTAAAAGTAACTGTAGTAATTGTCAGGATCATCCTTTAAGGGTGCCCGCTTGATCATTCTGGTGAGTGTCACTTCGTCAGAATCGACATGCATTTTTCTTTGAGAGTTGTCAAACACTAATGAAACCTTGCAGAATTTTGCAGGGTTTTTGTGTTTTTTACCGCCGTTAAAAATAAGGTCCGTGAGTCTTCCTGCGCGCATAACCTTTGAACTCTTGGGCCCTAAAACAAAAAGAATTGCATCCACAATGTTACTTTTTCCAGAGCCATTCGGTCCAGTTATAGCAGTAAATCCTGGGAAAAAAGGTACAACCAATTTTTTCCCAAAAGATTTGAAATTTTCCATATGAACTTCTTTAAGGTACAGTTCCATCCCTTCCTATCATCGAAGGTGTATCTTACTCATATCATTGTAAGATTTGCATCCCATAAATGGTAAAGAAAAACCGTATATAAAATTTTGGAGATAATTATTGGTTACTACAGAATGATTGCCGAATACGATTTAACCTACAATCTCACATAAAATCTGCAAAAACAATAGCTAAATAATGATTTACTCATACCCGCCGATTTTCAGGCTTGGATCTCCAAATAATTCCCACTGCTGTATCATTTTTACATCCATCTTCGCTTCGTCACCACGAAATCTTTGTAGATAACCTGTCAGTGTCTCTCCATGATTTTCACCAAGAATATCATAGTTTTCCTCGCCATAAAGCTGTAAGAAACGTAGTTCCATCCAACCGTCTAAGACCTCTAAGTAATCAGCTATTGAGTTATTATCTGAGTCGTCCTCCCCATGCGTCCCTAGTCCAGTGTTTGCAATGGTGGCAATTGCTCCTCCTCCAATTTTGCTGGTAAGCCACCATGCCCAACAGTTGGGAACCCATTCGCTAGACCAGAACTCCCCAATGTTTCCTGGTTTAATACTAAAATAGCGTAACCCATCTTGTAAAATTCCCTTAATAATGTTTCTTAGTGTGACATCAAATTGACCATTATGGCATCCTCCTACGACTACGACAGGGAGTTTTCCCCGGTTTCGTAGATATATCATATCGTTTAGTTCATATCCAGTTGTCCACTCTGAACCATCTGGAGGAAAGTGCGTAGTCCAACTCATAGGGTTCCCGTGACCACAGAAATAGGCAAAGCCAGATCCCTTATTCATGGCCTTGTTAACTGTTCTTCTATTGATGTCTTGTTCCGATGCATAGACCTTCACGGGCGTAAATCCTGGCATTAGCTCGATAGCCTTCTCAGATATGAGTTCACCTTCATTAAAATGATTGGTATCATTGTATGAATCCCCTGCAACAAGAAGTAAATTTTTAAACCACGCATCATCACACTTGTCTTTTTCATACTTTATTATCTTTTTTACCATGATCTTAACTTCGTGAACATTTCTACAGGGCAATCTCCCAAGATATACATCGGGATACAAATCCATCTCTTCTCGATAGGTTTCATTCCAGACAGAAAAGATGTTATCGTTATTTGAATCCCAGCTTGAAAATGTGCCACTTCCATCATAAATGTCCGCAAAATATAAATCACTTAAAAAGGACTGCTCTGCATATTCTTGTTCCTCGGGGGGAACTACATGGCTATATCTTACAGGCATATTCCATGAAGAAGTTTGACCTCGTATGCCCCCCACAAGAAGAACATGCGTAATTCCCCAATACTCAACCGCGTTTTTAATGTAGTATTTGATTTTCTCTGCTTCATCTCTGCCATACCAAAACATTCTCTCATAAACCTCTTTTAATTCAACAAGTCCAGTCTTAACACCCATTTTGTTCTTATGACAGACAAGAGGCTGAAGGTATCTCTTGAATTTTGAAGGGGCTAAGATCAACATATCATACACGTTTATATCTTCCAAAAGAGGCTCAACAGGCTCTATGTAACTTATAGTAACCGTTATGCTTTGAATAAACCAGAGTTGGTTATCGTCAGGATAGTATCTTACAGGATAAACTCTATTCACAAAAAAAGTTCTATGCTCACCATGGGACAATCCTCCACCTGTGTGATAGGATACCCAATCAGAAGGAAAAGGATCTGAATTTTCATGCATGCTTGTCTCCACAATGTTTTTTGAAGAATAATCGAGCATATTATCATACATAGATTTTGATGCACAAGCCAGTTTTCCAGTTAAGTTTATAATCTCAGGTGTGGAATGCTCATATTCAACAGCTATAATCTCCGTTCCAAATTCAAATTCCAATACAGTAAGATTAACAGGTAATATCGGTTGATCTGGAATCATCATATTAAGATCTGATTCATTAACATAGACCCAAATATTTTCACCATCGACCACTATTGTAGGATATGAGAAAAAAAACTCCAAGGTTATTGATTGTGTTTCTGATCCAATTTCATTAAATCCAATACTTTTTTTATGTGTCCCTATGACAGATATGCAGTTTGATAAAATAAAAATCAATGCTAGCACTATTATTATCTCTTTTTTTAGATTATTGATTTTCATACTTTTCCCAAGCTTTATTATATATTATCAGGTATTTAAATAATTTCTTATATAGAAATCTTCGAATCGCATTTGTTTGCGAAAAAAAAGAAAAAAGAGGTTATTTATCCTTGTATCACTTTTATTGTTGGCTTCATAATGTATTTGTCGTTTCCTGTACGATGAACAGATTTCTGAACATCAAAGTCTAGTATCAACGTTAGAGTCTCGTTATCTTCTATCATAAATGGTTTAATCAATTTTACATTCTTTGACGGTATTTCCAAATTATACTGGACTCCATCGATTGTAACCAGAGCTTCATCTACATATAATCTTATCTGTGTATACCATCCTGCACTTAAGTTTGCCTCACCAAGAAACTCCGTTGCATTTTGTATCTGTATAAGATCAAATGTCTGTGGTTCCTCGGCAATAGTAATCCATGATCCATTTGTGTCATTTTGGTTAATACCTGCATAGTGAACTCTTATCTGTGAAATCGTGACTAAAGCCTCGGTAATATTAAGATCACCAGGTGCATCAGTTATTTGCAAAACCAGCGTTCCAGTTCCTTCCTGAACACAGCCGCTTAGCAATCCACTAGCTCCAATGCTTAAAATTGCCACTATTAACAATGCTTTCTTCATATCATATTCCCCTTTTAATATTATTTAGTAAATTGATTTTTGTCTATTTAAATCTGTTGATACGTATATGCACACATTACATTCAAGGGGCAGATTGAAAACTGGTTTTTAATGCGTTAAAAAAAGAAAGAGGAGATAGTAGAGAGTCTCATTTATTATAGTTGTATTATATGCCGCCTGGGTTAACCTTTATAACAGTAGTTCCGAATGCAAAAAAATGAGAAAGAACGAGCATTCAACAGGAGAGAAATGACCAAAAGGACTTAGCTATTTTTGACGATTTAATAGGCGTAAAGCTGCGAAGGAACGGGTTTTGTTGTCAAAAACCTTCAAAAATGTTAAAATACGAGAAGAGAATTACAAAAGTGAATGCACAGGGAATTGAAAAATTTTTTAGTGATAATAATAATTCCAACAATCGCCTGGGGAATAACGGGTTATTTGCTTTATAAATCTTGGCACATGATAATCCAAAACGTGAGTGAGCTATCGAGGACCGATACGGTTTTTCCATTTTGGGTGATTCTCTTGATTTTGTTAATAGGTTATATCACCTCAATGTTGATTCTCTATATATTAGTGAAAAAAGAAGAAATTGAGATGATGATACATGTAAAAGGTGAACTCTTTCAAAAGCATTCCAAGAAAAAATAATACTCTGTAAATAATCATGTGTTTGTTTATTTCATATACTCAACCTTTGGAAACAATCTAAAAACTAGCATCACC
>JAUWBM010000186.1 GCA_030601705.1 Thermoplasmatota archaeon | reverse complement strand
TCAATTTTCTCTGGAACTAAGAGAAGATTTGGAGAATATCTCTTCAGCATAAAGGAAAAAAGTAGGTGTATGGAGATGTGGTTACGGACGATTTTGTGGAATGTGCTAATTTATCCGAGGTGAAATTATTACACAAAGCATGAAAAAAGGAAAAGTTTAAAACGAAAACGTTACAGACGTTACTTGAAATTATATAAACTTAAGAATATTTTGCTGATAGATAAGATAATTTTTTAAAAAAGAACCTTGGCGGAGATGGCTATGCTGTAACCTGGAGTTTTTAGTTCCACTTCCGGTAATCACAAAAGTTGCAACTATTATCTCAGTCGAGATCTAAGTTTGAGTAGAGTCAAGATACCCGCTAGTATTAGAACGGGATGCGCTCTCCATTTCAACACCGTGATTTCGTCCTGTGCTTGACCACCAATGTTATCATAAGCAATGACTTTTATTGTAGATATAGAACAAAGCAGTGGTGCCCACCTAAAGCTATATGGTCCTTCGGTATCATTTTCTTTGAGTTTACCGTTTATATAGAACTCTACGTTTTTTGTCCCTGCAGATGAAGTGACATTCACTTTAATGTCAATGGGGCCATATACAATGGTACCAAAGGGAAAGGAAAACAGACGGGTATTTCGCAGATAAAATGAATCTTCCGTTGGTTCAGTTATAGTTACTTCTAATTCTGCAGGATGCGTTGTAGTGAAATGCCACATGGGTCCTTCTGCTGAGGCACCATGCTCATCCCAAGCGACAACCCTCCAGTAATATGTAGTCTCAAAATCAAGGATGTCAGGGTCATACTCTACTTCGGATTGATTCCATGATACTTGTTGGGGAGGACTGCTGTTTCCAAAATACACATCGTAGGTCACTGTGTCACCATCTGGATCACCGCCCTTCCAACTCAAATCGATACCAACAACTACATCTGTATCTCCATTGGATGGAATGGGATCATAGGGAACATATGGTGGAGTATTGACGGACATACGAGCCCGTACAGTTTCATCTACATAGCCATCACTATTGTTATAAATCGCCATTGTCACCTGGATATTATTAGCGATGATATCACCGAAATTATCTCCATGGTTATCCTTGTGCTCATTGCCGTTCCAAACAGTGCTATTAACGTATTCTTCCCCTGCATCTATGAAGACATCCTTATCAAAAGCGAAATCCAAAAACCCAAAATGATAAGGGTTACCCCCAAAAGTATCATACCGTGAAACAATCTCTGTAATAAATGCTCGAATATGGCCATTATATTGTATAGATTCATTGTTTTGAATGGTAATGTTAACCTGCATCGTAGCGTTTCCCAGCCACGATAGCGTTATATTGGCGATTATATCTGCCACTTCTCTACTACCGCATGTATCGAGGACGTCTGGGAGCTTTCCAGGATAGTCACCTACGATCCTTTGGTAATCCCCATCAAAAATAGACGTTGGATATGCTCCTATGCCATAACTCTTTGACCACTCATTCGCTTTCTTATTGAGAACCTTCCCTTCATGATCAAACTCAATCATTTCCACGTACTCAAAATCATACTCTCCTGAAACATATGCATCATGAATATGTTGATTCCATGGATCGCAGGGCTCACAATTTTGGGATGTTCCTACTCCTACAAAAACAGTATGTGAATAATTCTGATAAGCAATCATTTCACCCAATGGTTCTGTCGATGTTTTTAGAGGGTCAATACTGGTAGATCTTGTAACATCTCCATTGAGATTTGGTACAACAACACTTGCTCCTACAAACAATAATACTATCCCAAAAACCAAGATTTTTCTGTCTATATGATTTTCCATTTTGTTTTCTCCGCTTAATATAATATGACATCTTATATAAATAAATAATGTTTATACGGAGGAAACGAAGGGAAAAAATGATAGGAAATGCCTAAAGTGACGATAATGTTATAACATGATTATAGTTATGATATACCCTTATATGAGGGGAAAAAATCATCTAGAAACCCTTAGAAATCTCTTGTCAGATGTTGTAATCAGCGGCATCAACATATTTTTGGTTCTGTTGGTATTGAATCTGCTCTCACTTAACATTGGTATATTTGAGCAATCATTTATACTCGCCTTTACGCTCTATCTACTCGCAGGCATACTACTGCTAAATCTGCCACTAAAAAAATTATTTCTCATAATTAGAAAAAAAAATACAAGGCATGTTGATAAAATCTTAGCAGGATTACTTCTCATTTTATTTTCTTTTATTTTACTAATATTCACAAAAATGCAAATACTTTGGATAGCTAGCATTCCGATATTGGTATCAGGATTGGATCTCACCCTTCAAGGACTTGATAAAAAAAGAAAGGAGTTACACCTATTGTCAGTAACATCTTTTATCTATGCTCTTTTTTTCATGCTTTTGCAGACAATCCCCGCGTTATGGCATACTATTCAACAGTTTTCATTCATGTTTTCAGATGTAATTGGTTCTATCATAAACAAACCGTTGTCACTTGGTCCTTCTGCTAGTGGACTGTGGATAGTAATTATTTTTCTAGCATTATCAATTGTTAGCTTTTTCGTATCACATAATAAAAAACAACCACAGATAATTGGGCTTGCTTTAAACATAGTGGGACTTTTTGTCTCTTGGACTGCCTATCTAATTGTTCTGGGCTTTATTGAATTTGAATCGAAAAATGATGTCGTAAATTTCCATTACCTTCTCTTTTTGTTTTGTTTAATACCTACTTTTCTTTATCTATCAAAATATGAATTCAAAGAATCGACAATAGGCATTCTGAAATTTAAGGATATAAAAATTAAAAATTTGACTAAAAACGGAGCTATTTGGGCTTTGTTATTTTTGTTTATTTCTAGTGTAATACTTACTACTTTTATAGGTGCTAATAACGCAGACACTGATGATCAAAAAATCATGTTCTACGGCCAAAACATGCTTGGAACATGGGATATGCCAGAATATGGAAAATATGGACGAGAAGCATCAGGTATGTTCGGCCTCTTGCCCATTTATTTGACTGCATCTGGTTATGAAAACGAACTCGTCGTTGAAAACATAACAACGTTTCTTAATACTACTCAACCAGTACATGAAAATATCACGAGATATGTAAATATAACAGACTATGTATCTATTATCGAATCACCAGAAATAACTAGAGATATCCTGAAAGATGTCAACGTCTTC
>JAUWBM010000124.1 GCA_030601705.1 Thermoplasmatota archaeon | reverse complement strand
GAAGGGGTAACTGGAGATATTATACGTGCCTATATTGAGAAACATGGAACGCCCGAGGAAAAAGAGAGTTACAAACAAATGAAACTATTGGACTTTTAAACTGTTCGGATACCCCGCAGCTTGCTGCGCGGGAGCTTCATTATCACCTCCTGACAGATTACGAGCAACTGCCATTCATTTTTCGTTGTTGTCATATTTTTCGCCTCATGGTTTTGCTTTTTCACACAAAACCTAAAAGTATCTTTGGTTGAAACCTTATATAAAAGGCTGGTGAAACCATCCTCGAATAGAGTTTCAAATAGCGAAACAAAGCAAAAGAGTTTAAAACAATTAATCTTTAAACAGTATTCATGAAAACAAGTCCTAAAAAGTGGCCATATTTCATTTTCATAATTATTGTCGTTTTCATAATTGTGGCTACGTTAGGATCTTACTATGTAATTAACTACAGTACTTGCGATGAGGACTCCTCAGTAAATGGACCTGGAAAAGGTCAAGGTAAATCATGGAGTCAAAATTATACATTATTGGCTGCATTGGCTGTGACAATAGTTATGGTTGCCCTAATATCCTATTACTTTACATCAAAAAAAGTAGATAAACATTTGGAAGAGAACATAAAATTGATTTCACAAATTGTTAATACTAATAGTGATACTGATCAATCTGAACTGAAGAATGTAGAAAATTCCTGTAAAACAGTTCTTTTAAAATTTTTAAATTATAATGAAAACAGAATTGTAAAAAAACTTATTGAAAATAATGGTTCTGTCTTACAATCAGAGATTAGTAGATTGCCAAACATGGGTAAAGTGAAGGCTCATCGTGTATTGAAAGATATGAAGATCAAAGGGATTATTTCCATTGAGAAATATGGTAAAACAAATCGTATCAATCTTTCTGAAGATGTTAGAAATCTTTTTCTAAAATAGATGCAAATAGAAGAGCAATTAGTAGAGTTCTTTTTCTAAAAACTCTGCATCCTCTATACCAACTTTATAATGCAATAATTGTCCTAATATTGTTAAAAATCACCCTTAGATGCGACAGAACCCGTTTTTGAAGATTTTTTAAAAATATTAATGAAATAAAGTTACATTGACGAATATTTGTATCTGAATAAAAATTATACAAACGGCTCTAGAGCGGATATTATCCTACTCAAATCTTTTCCTTCTACTACGATATCAGCTAATTTTCTTACACAATCATCATCTGGGTTAAATGCTATCCCCAGACTGCAAGTTTCAAACATGGGGATATCAAAACAAGAATTACCAACAGCCGCACATTTTTCCAAAGGTACGTCTAGCTCTTTGGCAATATCCATAACACTTTTGTCTTTGTACATAAGTTGAACTTTAAGTATTCCTTCACCTGTTAGTCTCCCTTTCTCGTCATTTTTAACTCCATTGGCAGACACATAGTCAATACCGATTTCCCTTGCCACTTTTTCCGCTAAAATATCTAAACCAGCGCTGACAATAGCTGTTTTAATGTTATGTTTTCTAAGAAAAGATATACATTCTCCTGCTCCTTTCATGAGGGGAATATCATATAAAATGTCCCGAATAATATCTTTACTTGTAAATCTACCATTTTCTTTCCAGAGCGAAACATCTCTTTTTATAAATTCTAAATCACCGATGTTACCTTTCAGATATTCATCTACTGACCGTTCATTTGAAGTTCCAAAATAATCATGAATGTGTTTCCAGGAACTTATCGTATCTGCAAGAACTCCATCCATATCAAAAAAGACCAGAGCTATCTTTTTTGCTTTGCCGATATTGTAGTTAACTGCATCTCTGTTTTTTCTGTAACAATAAAATCTACACGTTGAGGCCATTGGAGTCGGTTCATAGAACATCTTGTATATTAAAGTTTATGGAATAATAGGGCTTCATCCCGTAATGGATAATTAAGGGATGAAGCCGGAATAATACTGAGTCCAATGAAAATAAGCATAATTCCAAATGCCAGAAGTTTTTTCATTTTCTATTTCCCCCTTTCATATTCTCATAGACCCTTTGGTACATAAATCTTTGTAGCAGATTCTTCTGGGTAAAAACAATTGATTTTCAACCCCTTTTATCCTCCCACAAAAACTCATTTTTAGGTGGTATTTTTTTCACTCTTTATTAGTTTTTTACCAATTTTACCCATATTACTAAACATAATGAAAAATTTAAAACCGTTTATTAACAAACTATAGTCCTTTCGTAAAAGAGTTCTATAGATTTGCCCAAGAATGTAGTTAGGTCTAAAGTAAAAGGTATTAAATGCATTAGATATGTATTCTATTAGTTCTTCCTTAGTAAAATTCCCCAGATCGTGACTTAAATCCGCCAGTGTGGCATATTGATACGGTGATATTTTTTTATTTTTTACCGCTTCAACCCATAATGAAGAACCCATTATGTAAACTAAAGGCCCAAACAATGCTGAATCAAGCGATAAAGAACAGGCAAACTTGATGGTGTTTTCGACATGTTTTTTTGTTTCTACAGGAGCACCAAACATGAAGGACGCACCTATAAAGAAACCCATTTCACGTGCTAGTCCTACTGCCTTTCGGATTTGTTGCAGCGTGATATTCTTATTATAAAAATCTAGTACATCCTGATTTCCTGATTCAATTCCAAATCCAATATATCTAACACCAGCCTTCTTCATTTTCATATAGAGCTCTTTATCCGCTGTATCAACCCGTGCTCCTTCGATAAAGAAATCTACATTTGTTTCAGCTTCTAAAAGCATATCAAATATTCTATGTGCTCGTTTTTTATCTGCAAGGAAATTATCATCTACTATCATAACGGAACGATATTTCCCATCTATCTCTTGTATTTCTTTTACTACATTTTCTGCAGATCTTTTCCGAAAACCCCAGTCATTTATGAAATTACCATATCTGGCACAAAAACGGCAGTGAAAAGGACATCCTTTACTAGTAATCAAAGCAGTCACTCTTTTCTTTAACTTGTATCCAAAGGGTAAATCGCCGTAATCATATTTATCGACAAGATGTCGAGCAGGAAATGGCAAGGCATCTAGATTATCAATTACCTGGAGAGTTTTTCCTGATATTATCGAGTCATTGTCTCGATAGTAGATTCCGTGAATATCAGATAACTTCTTTCTTCCCTGTAGAAATCGAACAAGGTCAAGGATTACATGTTCACCCTCCCCCATAACGCTAATATCTGCATCAGGGATGTCTGATAAAGATCGTTTTTGAAGAAAAGTACAATGTGGCCCACCGATAATCAAAGGAATTTCAGGGTTTATCTCCTTAATCATTCTGGAAATATCCGCTGCAGGTTTGTAATCATCAGTATATACCGTCATCCCGACTGCATCAGATGACATCAGAGAGTTTTCCAGCTGTTCTCTTGAAATGTCCTCCGCATAATAATCAAGTACTTCAACCTTATGGCCATCATGCTCCAATACTGCTCCTAGGTATAGTAGACCAAGAGGAGGTTGGATTGATGGGACGAATATAAAATATTTATATTTCTTTCCTCGATCTCCGGGTCTAAGAAGAAGAAATTTCATTCTTCACTCACTCCCTATTTCACATTTAATAAAATATTCTATAGATTAATACGATATATAAATGCTACCCGCTGTTGCAGATTATTCCGGGTAAAACAAATTATTGTACTGATTTCATCTCATGTCATTAGAAACGTTTTATTTTTTTACTTTTACCCAGTCATCTAAGAATCTCTCTATTCCCACATCAGTTAATGAATGTTTAACCATTTTTCTGATGATGCCTGGAGGGATTGTAGCAATATGTGCACCCAGTCGTGCTGCTTGAATAACATGGATTGGGTGTCGTATGCTAGCTACAATAACTTGTGTTTTTATATCGTAATTTGTAAAAATATCCATAATCTCTTCAATTACCTCCATGCCCTCTTGTCCAATATCATCAAGCCTACCGATAAATGGACTGACAAAAGTTGCACCAGCTTTTGCTGCCAACAATGCCTGATTTGCTGAGAAGACAAGAGTTACATTGGTTTTGATTCCTTCTTTCCCTAATAATTTTACTGCCTTTAGTCCTTCTGGAGTCATTGGTATTTTTATTGTGATGTTTTTACTATGTTTTACAGGAATGGTTGAAACGATATCTTTTGCTTCTTTTACCATGTCTTCTGCTGCTTCACTCACCACTTCCAAGCTTATTGGTCCATCGACTATGTCGAATATTTCACTGATAACTTCTTTAAATGAGCGCCCACTTTTTGCAACTAATGTGGGATTTGTAGTAACACCATCAATAATTCCCCATAATGCAAGTTCCCTAATTTCATCGAGGTCGGCTGTGTCGACAAATATTTTCATAACGCCTCACGTTAAGTTCCTGTAATATATTTTTGTTCATAACTTTTTGGATTATTTCACACACAAAAGCACAGTAAATTTAGGCATATTTTTAGATATATTTAAAAAAACCAAAACGTATATATATTTAAGTATACATTACAGTTAATGCCAGGAGGGGATATATGCCTCTAACTAGGAAAGCACGTGTGGTGGGTAGTAGTTTAGTGATAACTATCCCTAGTCAATTAGCAAAGGCTCATGATATAAAAGAGGGAGATGATCTAGAGATTATACCCACAGGTATTGCAGAATTTAAGATAAGAAAAGCAAAAAATGATTAAATCCATTTAAAGGATTGTTTACAACAAATTAAATTTAAAGGATTTTGTTTAACTCTATTACAACACCTACATTTTTATCGTTCCAACAGAAGAAAATCTCCAAAAAGTATGTAAGGTAGGGCTCGACCTTTAGTAATTAGGATAGTTTTGGCGGACTCCATCAACTTAATGCTAAAGTGACATCAACGCATACGGCAACACCAAACCACAGGAGTGGGAGAGAGTTTCTTTGCCCGCTCATACAAAGGATTTTTTTCACCAGCCTTGATATTTGCCTTCTTATTTCCTTCTGCCGTCCAAATCACCGATTAAAAAATAAATTCCCTCCTTATTTCACATCGATTCAATTTAATAGTAAATCGGCTTGTTTCATGGTTTTTTGGCACATTTGTTTATGATTTTATTCTATTCAAAACATTTAAATTAACGGATAACAACTATTCCAAATATTTTTCTGGGGAGGAAAAAATATGCAAAAAAGTTTGTGGAAAAAGGAATTAGTTTTTGTAATTATGGTACTGTTTATTGGAGCAAGTGTTGTACCAAGTATTAGTGGGAACTTCAGAAAAGCGAGCAATATATTAGATACAGATTTTATTGAAAATACATGGGAGCCGGAGTATCTTTTTGGGGACCCACCAGATGAGGAATGGAATAATACATTTGGAGGAACAGATTACGATTCTGGTTTGTCTGTTCAGCAGACTACTGATGGAGGATACATCACAACAGGATACACAAGTTCATATGGCGCTGGAGATGATGATGTTTGGTTGATTAAAACATATTCCAATGGAACCAAATGGTGGGACAAGACATTTGGCGGATCAAATTCTGATTATGGATATTCTGTTGAGCAGACCACAGACGGAGGATATATAATAACAGGACGTACAGAGTCCTATGGAGTTGGAAGTGGTTATGATGTTTGGCTGGTTAAGACGGATTCGGACGGTAACGAGGAGTGGAATAATACCTTTGGAGGAGGAAGTTTGGATATTGGTGAGTCTGTTCAGCAGACCGCTGACGGAGGATATATCGTAGCAGGAGATACTGTATCATATGGCTCTGGATTTTCTGATGTTTGGTTGATTAAAACGGATACCGATGGCAACAAAGAGTGGAACAAGACATTTGGCGGATCAAGTTATGATTCTGCTGAATCGGTTCAGCAGACCACAGACGGAGGATACATAATAACAGGACATACAGAGTCCTATGGAGTTGGAAGCAGTGATGTGTGGTTGATTAGGGTAGAAACCGAAAATAATCCACCTTATGAGCCGACCGACCCTTATCCAGAAGATAATTCTATAGATGTTGATGTTGAGACGAATCTAGGTTGGACTGGTGGTGATCCTGATGGTGATACGGTAACATATGATGTCTACTTTGGAACAACAAGTCCACCACCAAAGGTTGCAAACAATCAAACTGAAATTACTTATGAACCTGGTACTATGGAATATGATACAACATATTATTGGCAGATTGTCGCCTGGGATGATTACATCCCTTGTACAGAAGGACCGATATGGAAGTTTACAACAAGGGAAAATCAGCCACCTGAAGCCCCGAGAATAAACGGTCCAAAATCTGGAAAACCTGGTAACATATATTCGTATACATTTGTAACGGAAGACCCTGAGGGGCATAATATTTCTTACGAAATAGATTGGGGAGATGGAACAGTCGATCCATGGGATGGTCCTCACGAATCAAACACAATAATATCTAGAAATCATACTTGGTCTGAAAAGGGAACTTATACAATCATGGCTAGAGCAAAGGATGCCCATGGGGCAATTGGAGAATGGGGAACATTAGAGGTTACTATGCCGAAAAACAAACCTTTCAATTTCAACTTCCCTCTACTGAATTGGTTGTTTGAACGATTTCCAAATATGTTCCCGATACTCGGGCAACTGCTTACACTATAAGCTTACTAACCAACTTCTCTTTCCTTTTTTATCCTTTACAAAACATTTAAATCCATTTAATTTGTATAAAAAAGCCTATTTTTTGTATAGATGGCCATTTTGCACAATAAATAATTCAACGAATATTTTTCATATGATTCCTGATTCTATAATTCTATCATTAAAAAAAGAAAGAAGAGATAGTTTCCTTATTTAGTGTTTATTTATAGTCCAAGTAGGTGCCTTAGTATTGGGAACAGATTTGGGTGTAGCTCCAGGAATCTTAGGAATTGCGGGAATATGTTGAATGCTTTGTTTCTTGGTGTTGTAAGAGATACGTCTATTTCACAGTAGTCGCTAGGATCATCTGAATTGATCATCTTTATTTTTCCGGTAAATTCTGAATTTTCATCAGGCGGTGCAGTAACATTTACGGTTATTGTGACGCAATCACCTTCGGCTAAGCCGGTGCCGCTATCCGGTTCAATCTCCCATATGGCTCCAGGCCATGAGGGCGCTGATTGAAATTGCCAGTTAAGGAATGAACCCTCTTCTCCACAGTTGCAAACTTGGAACTCTCCGGTA
>JAUWBM010000138.1 GCA_030601705.1 Thermoplasmatota archaeon | reverse complement strand
TCATCATGACGTAGTTGTCATTGATGACAGTCAGCAAAGACTGCCCTGTTGAATCCGCCGAGCGGGGATGCGGCATGACCGAAGGGCTTGCCGAGGAAGCGAAGGCGGAACGGGGTCATAGGGGCACAGCCCCTATTTCACTGAAATATAATGCTCGTTCAGGTTTAGTAATTGTCACTATAGGAGGAATATTATCATCGCCACCTGTTCCATTCCACCCTGAAACACGTGCCATCATCCACCACCAAGCTTTTCCTTTCAAATAACAGTTAAAACATTGTGAATGGGCACAACTGCAGCTAGGGCATTGATGTGAATTGCACCATTCAATACACCAGTTGCAATTATCAGTATCATCTGGATAATAGTTGCCATCAGGATCCCAACTTTCTATATCTGCAAAATCAAAAAGGACCTTATCGTTACTGTTACAGTACGCACGTATTTGATTGTTACGCGCATAAAGATTACCATTGACACCGGTACCATCCAGATGCCCAGTCATATATACAAATGTTACATCAGGATAGTCAAGCTCAAGTTGATTAAAGATGTTTAGATAGCTGTTAATCCCCTCTTCCGTGTTATCTGAACAACCACCACACCATGACATCATAACCATGTTGCACTCAGGAGTGCTATCAAGATATGCTCTAACATCCGGCTCCCACGAAACATCACCATTATGACCAAGGTCATCACCGACTTCATGGAAAAAAGGTGGATTGTATGACGCATTTTCTTCTTCTAATGTATAAAGCCCACTCATAATTTGGCTGCCGTGTGAGGTATGACCATAGTAAATATGGTAGTTTTCATGAACCACGTTGATATACTCATCAGGTATCGTTTCGAAATTAGCAGCAGCAATATGATCAGCGATAATTGCCTCTGCATTGACAGTATCTGAAGAAAACGCTATTACAACAATGAAAAAAACACCCATCATAACTGCGATTAGAAGATAGTTTTTCATTCTATTTCCAGAAATTGATTCATCCATTTTTCCAAACCTTCCTTTTCCTTTTAAAGTATCGCTGATTAGTGATAAGGCTATATATAAATCCTTTGTGAATAACTGTCAAAAATGAAAAAACTCTTCAGGAAACATACAACGTTCTATGCAAAAATCGTGGCTAACACATAATAGAATAATAGAAGCAAATATTTATATAATTATAATCACTATTATATCATACAAATCTTGTTACATATTATGTATCCTCGGGGGAAAATTAAGAATGATTTGGAAAAAATTGTTACGTAAGACAGTTGTTTTAGCGGTACTTTTATTGCTTGTTGGAACAAGTGTTATACCATCGACAGGAAACATGGTATTTGAAGGATCTACTAATGCATCATCTGAAATTTACATGCTAGATGAAACAACTATCAAACTTACCATTACTTCTCTAACGTTTGAATTTAGAAACATATCTACAGAAGGAGGAGTGTTTGCAACAGTAGAAGTGCCTGGAGAAGGATTTACTACTACTGTTGGCGAGGCACGGCTACCTATTATAAAACATATGTTGGAGATACCACAAGGAGCAGACCCTGAGATTGTAGTAACATCAACCTCCTGGGAATCGACATCACTAAACAAGTTGGGTCTCCCAGCAAGGGTTGCACCAGTACAACCCTCGGTTCAAAAAATCCCTGGAGCCACGGAGGAATTTGTTCTTGACAATCAGTATTATAATAATCATGCATTTACACCAAGCAACATAGCAAAAGTTGCTGATGTGGGAGAGATAAGAGGACGACGCTTCGCTCTTGTTGAGGTTTCACCATTGCAGTATAATCCATCCTCAGGTGAAATCAGGACAATGACTGCCTGTGAATTAATAATAAATCTTCCCGGCAGCGATATGACACAAACGTATGAAAAAATAGAGCGCTATACATCTCCTGCCTTCGAAAACCTATTCAAGGTAGCATTTGCAAACTACGGTTATTATGAAAACGATCTGGCAAATGTTCCAAGAGATCAGGAGGGATATTTGATTATTGTTTATGACAATTTCGTCGATGAAATCCAACCGCTTGCAGACTGGAAAACAACTATGGGCTATGACACTACGGTAACAGAAACATCAGACATACCGGGAGGGGCAACAAAAGAAAACATCAAAGCCTATATAGAAGAAGCGTACAATGAGTGGACGATTCCACCCGTCTATGTATTACTCGTTGGAGACACGCCACAAATTCCTACATACACTGGTACAACCGGTCCGTCTGCAGTTGATTTATATTACGTTACTATAAATCCAGAGGATTACTTCCCAGATATTTTCATAGGGCGGTTTCCCGCAGCGCAAGAATCCCATGTAACTGCTATGGTCAACAAAACGGTCTACTATGAACAAGGGAACTTCAATTCAACAGAGTGGATAAAAAAAGGAGCGTTTATTGCTTCTAGTGACTATGGCCAATTAGCTGAAGAAACACACAATTACGTTATTGATAATTATTTAGAACCAAATGGATATGCCTGTGATAAAATTTATGAAGCAAGCGGTGGGACTACCTCAGATATACACAACGCATTAAATGAAGGGCGAAGTCTCTGTATTTATTCAGGGCATGGTTACCCTGGAGGATGGGGCTGTGTGCCTTTTGGTCAATCTGATGTCAATAGTCTTATGAATAATGGTATGTATCCATTTGTATGTAGTCATGCATGTTCTACAAACACATTTGGTGATTCGGAATGTTTTGGAGAAACATGGCTACGAGCAGAAAATAAGGCAGGGCTTGCATTTTGGGGCGCCTCCGCCAGTACATTTTGGGATGAAGACGACATACTAGAAAGAGCAACGTTCCAAGCATGGTGGGACGACGGTCTTGAATGGGTTAGTGGAATGACAGATATGGGTCTGTACTACCTGTACGAGAACTACAGTGGAGGAGGAAATACCAAATACTACTTCGAAGCCTATAACGTCCTCGGTGATCCATCGGTTAAAATATGGAGCGATGATCCAAATTATCCACCAGAGATACCAGAACAACCAGATGGACCAACATTTGGAGTAACAGGTAAAGAACTTACATATTCTAGCGTTACCACTGATCCCGAAGGAGAACAAATATATTATAAGTTTGGCTGTGGGGGGATAACACATCTAGTAATTGGGTTGGGCCATATGATTCAGGAAATTCTGGAGAGGTATCTCACATTTGGACTGAACCAGGAGAATACGACGTAAAGGTAAAGGCAAAGGACGTGAATAACAGAGAAAGCGATTGGTCAATTCCATTAACAGTCACCATTATTGAAGGACCTTTACTTGATATTGGGCTTATCACCGGCGGATTATTCAGGATAAATGCAGTCATTCAGAACATCGGTTCTATTGAGGCAACAAATGTAAAATGGAATATGACCCTAGAAGGTGGTACAATATTCCTGGGAAAAGAAAGCAACGGCGAGATTTCAAGTATCTCTGCAGAAGGAAACGCCACTGCGACTTCAGGTTTAATCATAGGATTCGGAAAAATAAGGGTAACAGTTACAGCTGAGATACCAGAGGGTTCAGATACAAGATCGCAAGGTGGAACAGTACTGTTATTCTTTATATATATTAACCCAGGTGGCAGTATTTAATATAATTAGAATCAGAAATATTTTTCCTAATTCATTTTTTTCTATTTTTCAAAACCCTACTTTCGATGAGAAACAGAAGAAATCATGCATTTGTCTTATAAGTTTGTCAACTTCTATACTATTTCATTAAGATATAACAGATATTATAACTTCCTTTATTTTTAGAAAAATATATAAACACTTCCCCTGATATTATTTGTAAACTTATAGATATAGACGGAGGCAAAAATATGAAAAATAACAAAATTTTGAAAGGAGCTGGTGTTCTGCTGATTGCAGTACTGATGATATCATCCGTAATAACTGTATCAGCAGATACAATAGATAAACTAGAAATAGATAAACTAGAAAATGATGACAAATACGTGAGTTATTCAAGTAGTCAAAATATGAACGTAGGCTCTTCACTGTTTTTACAACTTCCACATGCTCCAGACGAAGGTTGGAGTGCGGCGACCAGCTGTTTAGATCCAGGCTACCCTATTGACTATGTAGTGTATGAGAACTTCTGGGAGATTACTGAAGAAATCTGCGACATCCACTGGTGGGGTTTAAGCTTGTTCTTCACAGGTTCTGCATGGGTCCAATGTGACCCAACGGGTATGACCTTCAACATCACGTTCTACCAAGACGTTGGCGGTATGCCTGGTCCTGCGGTGTGCTCGTATGATCCTGTCTCACCCACGATTACTGATACTGGGGATTTATATCATTCTACAATACAAGCACATTTATATCTCTTTGAGACAGACCTGGATCCATGCTGTAGCCTGTCAACCGGCTGGGTTTCAATTCAATCCCATGTTACAGCCAATAACTGTTGGTTCATGTGGATAAGTGCCAAGACCGGGGACGGTGACTCACTTCAGGATCTAGATGACGGTGCTGGCCCAACATCCACAGGTTATGACCGTGCAATTGAGTTAACTGGCGAGGAACCTGTTATACCTGATTTAGACTGCGATGGCAGCCTCAATTGGGTTGATGTAAAACCAGGCGATACAGTCACCGGTGATTTTGTTGTTATGAACATTGGCGACCCTGGTTCATTGCTTAACTGGGAGATAACAGACTGGCCAACATGGGGTAATTGGACATTTACACCTCTAAGCGGAACTGGTCTAAAACCCGGGGATGGACCATTCACTGTCCAGGTAGAAGTTGTCGCACCAGATGAACAAAACCAACAATTCAGTGGAGCGGTAAATATAGTCAACAAAGATGACGCTACTGACACTTGTAGAATATCAGTATCTCTTGCAACACCAATAAGTCATCAAGTAAACAACTTCCCGCTACTCCAAAGGGTTCTAGAGCTATTCCCGAACGCATTCCCAATACTCAGAAATCTGCTAGGGATGTAAACTAGACAAACAATCTCTCTTTTTTTTCTTTTTTTTAAACAATAAACAAAACACCTTTAATTGTTGTATTAGCACATTAAAATATTACAAGAAACCATATTTTTCTGTTAATAAAACGCTATAGTTTACTTAATTATGAAAAAACATATATATCGCTTTTTTATTTATATATTATAAATATATTGCAGGAGGCAAAAGTTTGAAAAAAAACAAAATTTTGAAAGGATCTGGTGTTCTGCTGATTGTAGCAGCTTTGATTTTTTCATCTGTTGCTGTAACAGCAGATACAAATACGATTAAGACAATGAAGGAAAAAGATCCTGTGCTCGAAACATTTGATACGTTATTATTAGAAGGCTTTGAGGATGGAGTTATGCCCCCTCCAGGAGGTTGGTCAACAATAGATACTAACCCAACTAGGAATTGGGGTATTGTCGATGTAGCGACTTATCCAGATTTTGTACACAGCGGTGATTATGCTGCTTGGGTTAACTATGATGATGTTGCACCATCAGACGAGTGGCTGATATCCCCAGATATTGATTTGACGGGCTATTCTGAGGTAACACTAGTATTCTGGGCAGAATCTAACACGAATTGGCCAAGTGCAACGATGGAGCTCCATATAAAGGGCGAAGGTTTTGATGACGTAATTTGGGACATGATACAAGACGAAAGTTGGGACGATTTTATCTACAGAGAAATGACATTTGATTTAAGCAATTATTTAGATCGAACCATTAACATCTCCTGGCGTTACGTTGGATTCGACGGAAATAGTTTCGGTCTCGATGACATATTATTATCAAGTGGCGAACCACCTGTACCTGATTTATGCTGCGAGGGAAGTCTAAGCTGGACTGATATAGAACCAGGTGCAAATGTTACCGGAGAGTTCCAAGTTTGCAACTGTGGAGAAGAGGGTTCATTCCTTAACTGGCAATTTCAATCAGCGCCCTCATGGCCTGGAGCCATATGGGAGATTGAACCGGATAGCGGCACCGGCT
>JAUWBM010000046.1 GCA_030601705.1 Thermoplasmatota archaeon | reverse complement strand
ACAGTATGAATGTGATCCGGCATAACACTTAATTCCTCAATTTTTATTTTATGTCTTTCAGCTACTTCTTCTAAAATTTCTTCACAAAGCTTTTTATTTTCCTCTTTCATAAACATATTGTACCGATACTTGGGACACCATTCTAAGTGGTACAAATTCTGGCCAACGCTATGGCTACCCCTAACTAAATCCATAATTTGTCACGTCCTAGGCAGGTTTTCTGAGACACCCGCCAAAGGCGGGTGCGCCTGCCCAAGACGCAAATGTTTTCTAGAAAAAGAAGGTTTTCTGGGTGAAACAGGGAGGCGCCTTAAAAGGCGGGGATTTAAACCCTTAAAACTACATTAAGTTTTTCTTAAATATTTTACATTTTTTTCTTTTTATTTTTTGCTTCATGAGAGTCTTCTTCAAAGTAGATATATCTTGCTTTGAAAAGAACGGTAACTAGTATTATTGTTGTTGATGTTATAACTCCGATGACAACTGTCCAAGGTATCTCCGGTGTTTTTGTAGCATAAGGTTCCGGGATCTCAACAAGCGTATTCCCAACGACCGCAAATGTTGAACATCCCAGTGTTTCTGCTTCAAAAAAAACATGGGTGTCATTTTCACTTAGCAACGTCGTGGAAAGATTTTGCCATTCACCATCATGATAGCGTATGAGTAAAATGGTGTTTTTGTCGATGTTATTTTCCGTTATCCAGGATTTTTCTATTTTAAAGGTGAATGTGAGAGTTTTGATGTCATCTTCAGTCACATACTCTTCATTTGAAGTAAGTTTAATATCGAGATAGTGATAGACCGATTCGTTCTTTTTTAGACGTAGTGATATATTTTCTGGTTTATCTTTCAGTTCAATGACAGTCACTTTTACATCAGTTAGATTCTTCGTCGCAGTGAACTGAACTTCTGTTATGACTATTTCCTCATTCGAATTTTCCGTTATAATCTCTTTTGTCTCCCCGCTTGAAACGTTGCCAAATTCTTTTTCAACTTTTGAAGAGATTTCTTCTATTGGAACTATGCGCTCGTTTGGAGTAAAGTCTTCAAGTTCTATTTGCTCTTTTATCTCCGTTAAACTGGAATCATTTTCACTCAAATTTATAATTTTTTGCGTCACACTTGGACTTGAATCAACGCTGCTACTATCAGAAGTTAGCGTTGTACTGTCTGAATCACAACCTTTGAGATCATGTCCTACACAGTTACCAACAAGTATCATAGAAAACATAAATACTATCGATGCTGTTGTTAGATAATTAGTTCCAATTTTCCTACCTAATCTTCTCTTCACCACTCTCATGATGTGTAATACTTTCTCAACAATGCTATTTAAACTTGATGTGTAAAAATGTCAAAATGAAAAACATACCATAATAACCCTATGAAACCAAAAGGAATAAAAGTTATACGACATTCTTAGTAAGCATTCATATTCAATAGATATGGGGAAAAACAATTTACAAAAATCAACAAAGCTCAAAAACGTAAAGATTCGAAGAGAAGTCCAAAGTCAACAAATGAAATGAAAAGCGCTCTTCAAGACATCAGAAAACTAAAACGTCATAAAAAACGACTCAGTATTGGATGGTTTTTCAGACTTGACTAACTCATTCCATATCGGCATGAAAGAATTTTTGATTTCATTCCTGCGATATTTATCTTAACCCTTTTTTTCTAATTCCTTCTTTGTTAGTTTCTTAGCCAACTCTAAAGCTTCTTTAATCTTATCCTTCTTAGATCCGCCACATTGCGTTAGCTTTGGTTTTCCCCCACCACTTCCCCCTAAAATTTTACCGATTTCTGGTGCAATTTCTCTTAAATCAATATCCACGTTTCCAGAGGCAGAGGATGTTAATTTTTTCCCGTCGTAAATATGTACTACATAACCTTCTTCATTAGTTATTGTTCCAGCGATAGCAATTGAATCAAATTCACTTAATCCCGCAATTACTTTTATCTGAGTTCCTGGTACTGTTTCAGCTTGACTCTTCAAACGGTCAATTTCACCTGAAGAAACCTTTTTTTTCATTTTCTGCACGTTTTTCCATTCGTTAAACAAATGTTTGCACGCCTCAGCAAGATCAATTACCGTTGTTTTTTCTAGTTCTCCCGACTCTTTTAAAAATCGTTTTATTGTTTTATCGAGATGATCTACCGACACGGAAAGTAATTTACTGGCCTCCTTTAATTGTTCAGAAACATTTTTTTGTTCTTTTATCTCATAAACTGTGCCAAGAGTTTCTACAATTTTTTTATAAAGCTCATTTTCTTCTTTTTGATATTCATCGACCATCTTTCCCGCTGCAAAAATAATTCGGTTTACACCATCTTGAATTCTTTCTGTTTTTAAAATCCGAATTTTTTCAACTTCTTTTATGTTGTTTAAATGTGTTCCACCACAAGCCTCTACATCAATTCCTGGAATGTTTAGAACACGCATAGTATTTCCTGGAGGCACTCCGCCCTGATACAGTCTAAAACCGTATGTTCTTTCTGCATCGTTTCTTGTCATCACTTTTTTCTCCACCGGAACCTCTCGTTTAATGAATTCGTTTGCCAATTTTTCAATTTCTTTTATCTCTTGTTCAGTAATCGATTTATAGTGGGAGAAATCAAAACGGGCTTCATTTACCCCCAATTGTGAGCCTGCCTGCCATATGTGTTCACCAAACAACTTTCTAAGGGCACCGTTTACAACATGCGTTCCAGTATGATGTTTCATTAATGTGTAACGATGTCCCCAGTCAATTTTACCATGAACTTCTTCTCCGACCTCCAAATCACCATCTATAATATGTATTATTGAATTACCCTCCTTTTCAACCCGTTTAACGGTTACTTGTTTTTTATCTGTGGAAAGAACTCCTATGTCCCCTGGTTGACCTCCGCCGTCTGGATAGAACGTAGTTTTATCAAGTATAACCTTAGCTCCATTGTCAGTATCAAATTTCCATAATACTTTGGCATCAAATTCCTTGGAATAGTGATCTTCGTAGTATAGAGGTTCAGTTTCTGGAAGATCTGTTTTTATCTCATGCTTTGTTTCTTCTTTTTTTTCGTGTGAATGTAACTCTGCAATTATTGAGTCAAAATTCTTTGGAATAATAACTTTTACCCCCTCCTTTTTAGCAATATTTCTTACTACATCTGGAGGCATACCATGTGTGTCATACAAGGTAATAAGCTCATTATTGTCAATAGTTTCTTTCTCTTTGAGAATTCTTTTAACCAAGCCTTTTCCTTTAGAAAGAGTTTCAAAAAACCTTTTTGTTTCCATATCTAAAATTTCATCAACTTGATCCTTTCTTTGTTTTAATGAAGGAAATTCCTTTTCAAGTAAGCCCAGTTGTAAGTCCACAAGCTCTTTCAACGATACATTGAGCTTCAATTTTTCAAGAAAACGAAGAGATCTTCGAATAATAAGTCTAGCAAGATAACCGGCTTTGACATTTGATGGTACGATACCATCTCCCAGCATAAACGCAAGACATTTTGAATGGTCAGATAGAGCGTAAATGTTTGCCATATCAAATTTGTCCTTTGTATTATCTAACAGAAAGTTTACAATTTCTGGAAATACACTTTCGTATATGGTTGGAGTGCCTTTAGTGTACCATGCTATTCTCTCTAAACCGTAACCTGTGTCAACTATGTTTAATGGATTTTGTGCGTATTTTTTCCCGTCTATAGCTATTTCTCCACTCTCGTCTTCTTTCATGTTCATAAAGACAAGCGTTGCGATCTCCAATCCACCAGCAATCACTTCAATGCATGGACCAGCATTCCCTCCACCAATCCATAATTGTTCCTTGTAGTTAATCATCTCACTTGGAATGCCAATGTTTTTTCTAAAAAACTCATCACAATAAGCAACTGTATCTTCCTTCCAATAGATTTCATCTATATTTTTATTAAAGGCATGATGTCCTAACATTTCAAACATTGTAAGATGACGCCCGCTTCTTCCCACTTCCTCGAGATCATTCAATCGGATGCATGGCTGTGATACAACTAAGGGATTTGCTGGTGGCGGTACTTCGCCAGAAGTTACATGCGGCTGGAAATCTGCAATAGATGCAATTGTTAGATAGATGTCAGAACGCCACCGTGCGATAACTGGACAGCGATCTCCTGTCTCTGGATAACTAACTCTAGAATGATTATGCTTTTCAAAAAAGGATAGAAAACTTTCTCGAACCTCTGCGAGAGAGAAAGATTTTTTTGTAATGGGATCGTCAATAAAGTTAAATTCTACGCATGGTTGGTCTCCACAAAATTCTGTATTGCTATCTAACGTCCAAAAATACGCTCCACAGGATCTACACTTCTTGCGGATATATCCATTATTGTGGAAGAATTGCAAGTTGCATTCTGATTTAAGTAGCGCATCTATCATGTTGACTTGTCAGAAATGTAAAAAAGTTTTTAAAGTTTTATCTTAATAATTATCCCAATAAATTATCTTGAATAGGGCGATATCTTTATATGGAGAACATAGGATAAATATATTGGGGTACAGCATGAATAAGAAAACTACCGCAATATATTTAGTAATGTCTCTTACCGTATTTAGTTTTGGAATAGCTAGTGCCTATGAAAACGACTTTAGCGGTACAGAGAAAAGTGGAATATCTGAACTAATTGAGAATGGCGAGAATTACGGCATTCAGTGGGAAATGAATTACGGATCTGATTGGTCGTATGGGGCAAGATATGAAGGGCCTCAGCCCATAGGTGATTGCGATAATGATGGAGATAATGAATTGCTTATTGGAGGACGAGATGCCGTACTTAGAGTTATGGAATGGAATGAAGTTAAACAAACATATGAACAGACCCATTCGTTACATAGTCCTTTTTATCATTTGTTTTGTTTTCTCGAGAAGTTGAACTTAAGTAATGGACCGCCGGATGCTGGTGGCTTTGCTATCGGTGATTTAACAGGAGATGGAAAAAATGAGATCGCTGCTACATGGTATGCAACTGTCTACAAATGGATTGCAGGAAGATATAGGATTATAGGTTTTAATCCTTGGATATTCCAGAATGGTGGAGGAAATCCCGACTGTTATATCGGAGATTGTGACAACGATGGACAAAATGAGTTGATTATGAGCGGAGGTCCGATAATAGAGGGAAGTCAGGTTCCTGAAATTGTAGTTTTTAAATGGAATGGTTGGCGACTTGTGAAAGTGGCAGAATGGGACGATCCTGGAGTAAATGGATATGTCTATATGGCAGGCTTAGGTGATGTCGACGAAGACGGGGAAAACGAGATTGTATGCGGTTCAGCGAATAAAGTGGTGGTGTTAGATTGGAACAAAGAGAGTAATGCTTTTGTGGCAACCGTTATCAAATACACGAGTGGCCATGACTATCCGTTTGCTTGTATATGCAAAGACAGCGATATGGACGGAAAAAATGAGATTCATGTCGGATACTGGACTCCTAAGATCACCATTTTTGAATGGAATGGAGATCAATATGTGATAAAATTTGAAAAAGAATGGCCCGATGAAGGAGCGTTGATAGAAGGTCTTGATGTTGGAGATGTTGATGATGATGGCATAGCAGAGGTATGTGCAGGAACGCATCATATTCATATCTTAGAATGGAATGGTTCCACGTATGTTGAAGAGGCAGTTATCGATGAAACATTTGGGGCATTGGCTGTTGTCTCCATTGGAGATTGCGATAATGACGGAAAAAATGAGATTAATGCAGGCTCTGTGTGGGTCGGACACGATCAAGATTTCATGTCTTGGGTTTTCAAGTATGGGTGGGGGAGCAACTAGTAGTATTCCCACTCCTTTCATTTTTACATTTTTAGAAATGTTTTTAATATATCGCCGATATATCTATCGACATAAATAGAAGCTAAACGTATCAATGTTTAGGTTATGACTTACTATGAACGTTAAAGACATATTGGCCGAAAAAATAGCTGGAGAAATTACATTAAGCCCCAAACCAGGTCAGACTATAAAGAAATGGCGTACCGTATTTGGTCTCTCTCAAACTGAACTTGCTGATTTTTTAGGTTTATCTCCCAGTGTAATAAGTGATTATGAGTCAGAAAGAAGAAAATCACCGGGCATACAGGCCGTGAAAAGAATAATTAAGGCCTTTTTAGAGATAGATGAAAAGAAAAACAATGGCAAAGTGTTACGAAAATATCAGTTTATTGCCAAAACTCATGAAGGGATATTGGATATTATGGAATATCCATATTCAATTCCCATCAATAAGTTTATTGAAGAAATTGGTGGAAAGCTATTAACTTCAAAAGCTGCTAATGTTAGAAAGGATGTAAAGGGATTCACGCTAATTGATGGCATCGAGACAATTAAGACAATAAGTGCTGCAAGCTATCCAAATCTCTATGGTTGGAGCATAGAGAGAGCTTTGATTTTTACGAATATAAAATATGGAAGGAGCCCTATGATTGCGATCAGGATTCATCCTGTTAAACCATCAATTGTCGTTTATCATCAACCAGGCGCAGTCGATCCTCTAGCAATACAACTTGCTGAAAGAGAGGATATGCCACTTGTTGTAACAAATATACCATTGGATGAATTAAAGAAAAAACTTGTTTCGTTAGGAAGGTGAGTAAGAATGGTCGATTTACTTGGCCTCTGTAGCATATGTGGAAAACCTGGTGCCATGTTTACCTGCCATATGTGTGGAAAACTTGTGTGTGCTAGTTGTTTTGATAAAGAACATGGCGTATGTAATCAATGTTGCATTGGAAAAATTTAATCAGTTTGTGCATAAAACTTTATATGTAAAAATCTATTATAGTATAAAGTGAGCTTTGTTAAGGTTTACATATGTTCATGATGGGATGTTAAGTGTGGATAACGAGTCATTTGACATTAAAAAATTTTTCTTTGGTAAGATAAATAGAAAATTAACCTTCCTTTTTTTATTGGTAGGAATAGTTGCTCCAGCTATGGGCATTTATTATTTTTATTCAATTTCAAGTTCTCTTCTTATTTCAGATCAAGAGTTTTTTACTGAACAAATGTTCTTACTTAACACAACCGCTGTGCTAATAGTATCTCTAATAGCGATAGATGCAGGAATAGTGGGATTTCTTGCCTCACGTTCTATAACAAAGCCTATTAAGCAGTTACATGAGATAGCACAAGAACTTGAAAAAGGAAATTTTGACGTCCGGACAGATATCAAAACAAACGACGAGATAGCAAAATTAGGCGATGCCTTAAATACGAGTGCCATTGCATTGGGTAAGATGAAGGAAGAAAGAATGCAATTAGATAAAGCAAAATCAGAGTTCCTAAGTATGACATCTCATGAACTGAGGACACCAATTACCCCGCTGAAGGCACAAATACAAATGTTACAGCAACAATATTTTGGAAAACTCACGGAAAAACAGAAAGTAAGCCTTCGCATTGTCCTTAAAAACACTGAACGATTAAGTAAGATGATAGAGGATTTTTTGGAAATCTCAAGAATAGAGGCCGCTAGGCTAAAATTTCATTTCAGGAAAATTAATCTAAAAGAAACAATTGAAGACACAGTTGGTTTAATGGCAGGCTTTGCCAAAGAAAAAAACATAAAACTTGTCCCAAACATTGGTATTATACCAACAATCGAGGTGGATCCTGATCGCGTTACTCAGATTTTGAGAAACCTAATACATAATGCTATAAAATTTTCGAAAAATAATAGTGAAATTGAAATAGACGTAGCTCCCATAAAGGATTATATTTTGATTAGTGTCAGAGACTATGGTATAGGTATGCACCCTACGGACCAAATAAGAGTGTTTGAACCTTTTTATCAAATTGAAGACTCAATTAATAGAAAACATGGGGGAACCGGCTTGGGACTTGCGATTTGTCGAGGAATAGTCGAATCGCAAAAAGGAAAAATCTGGGTTGAAAGCGCTTTGGGCCAAGGTAGTACTTTCTCTTTTACGGTTCCACTTAAACCCATAGAAGATATTGCGCCGATAAAAGTGCTCTTCTCATTAAAATCCGAAATAGAAAAGGAATTAAAAGAAGAATTTATTATGTTACTAGGACCGATGGGAATTGTTGAATTTAATGATTTAAAAAACAAAAACGAGATAGGAAAGCCTGATCTATTTAAGTATATCGATTCATTAAAAGAGCTAAATATATTAGGTAGTTCAATTGCGGATGAATTTAAGATAAATATTGGTAAACTCCTTGGCGATCCTGTTTCTAACGAAGTAAGTGAAAAAGAGGTTTTAAAAAGGTGAAATGATGAGATTAAGAGCGTTATTAATAGCCATGTGTCTTGCAATTTCTATGATACCTGTTGCTATAATTGGAGGTTTTCAAGGTTTTCAAATTGCAACTGCATTTCTTGGAATCATCATTGTAGTTACATTCTTTGTTTCACTGTTCATTTCCTATTTTATCACTCTGCCTTTAGAGAAATTAACAAAAAATATTGATGAGATAAGCAAGGGAAATCTCGATGTTAAAATGGAAAAAAGTGAGATATTTGAGATAAATAAACTAATAGAATCTTTGAACAGGGTTATGACTAGCTTAAAATTAGCAATACATAAAGTAGGTGTAAAAAAAGGAGAGATATTTGAAGAAACTATGAAAGCAAAAGGCGAGGTAGAAGAAAAATACGAAACTCTATTGAAAAGTATAGACGATTGGATTTGGGAAACTAATGAAAAAGGAGTTTGTAACTCCTGCTCAGCGAACATTACTAACATATTAGGATACAAACCTAACGAAATAATTGGAAAGAACATTTTTGAATTCCTAGCTCCCGAAGAGTCGAAAAAAGTAAAAAATATTTTCAATGAAACGGTAAGAAAAAAACAGCATAAAACAAGCAAATTTGAGACCCAGTTGGTTCATAAAGATGGCCATAATGTTTGTGTTCTCACTAGCTTTGCTACAGTATTCGGCGGTTCAGGGGATTTCTGTGGGTTTATAGGCATGGGAAAGGATATGACAGAATCCAACATCGCTAAAGAAAAAAATGAAGACTTAAACAAAAAATTAGTGGACATGAAGGAAAGAATGCGCGATATTCTTAATGAACGGGAAAAATTCAAAGACAATTCATCTTGGGAAAAGACCAGGGATAAATTGACAGAAGAAAAGTTTGACGGTATGTTTATTTTTGATGAAAATGCCAATATAATCGATTGTAACAAAAATATGTGTAAGATATTAGGTTATAAAAAAGATGAGATGCTTTTGCTAAATCTTGCAGATTTTGATTGTCTTGAGACCCAAGAAAACATCAAAGATAAAATAAACAAAATAAAAAAACAGGGAAAAATTAATCTAAAAACTATACATAAAAAGAAAAATGGCTCTTCAATCTTTGTTAGTGAGAATATACAATATCTTAAAGATAAAAATATGTTTAAATGTAATGTAAAAGAAGATTCGTTACCATAAGCTAAGAAAATCGTACGAACTTTTGAAATAAAAACGAGTGATTTCTCTTTTTTTCACTAATAATTTTACTTTAATCAACCATCAACTATTTATGTTGATTTCATATGTCCGGTTTTTGATACTTATGATAAAAGCTTCGAAACGCTCTCGAGGAGTTTCTTATGCTATAAGAGATGTAGTATTGCCTGCAAAGGAATTGGAAAAAAAAGGTATTGAAGTTTTACATCTTAACATTGGAGATCCAAATAAATATGATTTTGATACTCCGCAACATATGAAAGACGCCCTTTATGAAGCTGCAAATGAAAGATATAACGGCTATGCTCCTTCTGAGGGATATAAGGAACTTAGAGAAGCCATAGTAAAGCGTGAACAGGAGAGAAATAACGTTGATTACGAGCCTGATGATATTTGTATTACCACAGGCGTAACAGAATCCCTGCAGATTCTCATTAATGCCTTGCTTAATACTGGCGATGAACTTTTGATACCTGGACCTACATATCCACAATATACATTGATTACTCGTTTTAATGATGCAGAACCAGTAGCATATCGTTGTATTGAAGAGGAAGGATGGCAACCAGATGTAAATGACATTCGCAAAAAGATATCAAAGCGCACCAAAGGCATTGTAGTTATTAATCCAAATAACCCAACAGGTGCTTTATACTCAAAAAAGGTAATAAAAGAAATTCTTGATATTGCGGGTGAGTATCAAGTCCCAATTATCTCTGATGAAATATATGATGATATAACATTTGATGGCAAACAATATGCAACTGCAACGCTTGCTAAAGACGTCCCAATTATAACTTTCAATGGTTTTTCCAAAGTCTATCTTGTACCAGGATGGCGTATTGGATATGTAATGTTTCATCATTCTGGAGAACTTGATGAAGTACAAGATGCATTCATGCGCATAGCTCGTTCACGATTATGTGCAAATTCTGTTTGTCAACGTGCTTGCATACAGGCATTAAAAGGTCCACAGCATCATATTGAAGAGATAACCCAAAAGTTAAGGAAACGTCGCGATTTCTCATATAAGAGGCTTAATGAAATAGAAGGAATATCTACTGCAAAACCTGATGGAGCATTTTACATATTTCCAAAGATTGAAGCAATGGAAAAAGGATTTTGGAAAGACGACAAAGAATTTGTTTTGGATCTTTTACATGAAGCACATGTTTTGATTGTTCATGGTTCTGGTTTTTGCTCCACCTATGGTAAAGGACATTTTAGAGCTGTAATTCTTCCACAAATGGAAACATTAGAAAAGGCATTCGATAAACTAGAGCAATTTATGAAAAAAAGACTCACGTAAATCTTATTAGTTATAAAATCAAACATTATTTATAGCGTTTTTTTATTTGTTTTACACAACTTAAAAAAATTGTAATACATGGGAGGAATAGCACATGTCTATAGATATACGAAGAAAATTAGCCATAGAAGATAAAAGGCTAGACGAGATAAATGCCTTTTTGCTGAACTCAGAGAATAAATTGATTAATGACCTTTTGGCTGTGGTTGAAAAATACGGTGGACCAGAGGAGATAAACCGAAAGGCTAGGGAAGCAAGTAAAATAGAGAATTTAATGGCGAGACTAAAAAAGAAAAATTCTTCTTACTTTAAAGACTTAGAATGGCTGAGAGATCAGAGAGACAAGGGAACTTTCATTACTGTTGACGAATACCGTAAAAAGATTCTGGGTGACAAAGTAAAGGAGATGGAGTTCAACGAGGATTTTGCAATCACCTTAGAAATAAGCGCTTGCCAGTACTTCTCCTTCTTCATGAAACAGGCTCGACAGGCTGTTGAGAATGGAGAGTTGATGCCAGGTCGTTTTATTCGGGTGAGAGGTATGAAGGAACAAGAAGAGGACGGTGACCTGTTGGCAATGACAGCTGCCATGCAAATTATCGGAGCGAGTTGGTGTGAAACGCTTGATACGAGGGGTACAGACGGTTCTAACATTCATCTGGGCGGACCAGAGACAATTACTGGCTACTTTGGAGGAGTTGGCCAACCAAACGACCATCCAATCAGATGGGTGGATGAACTACTCTATTATTACACCAACTACGGTGTGAAGCAGGTCCTTAATATTAACCCCGGAACTATACTTCTAGGTTATCTTTTGCACAAACTTGGTATAGATATAGAGTTCAAGATCTCGGTCTACATGGGCAACGACAATCCATATGCAGTTTTTTGGACACTTATGGCAGCACGTCTGTTCTCAAGGGAAGATGGCTCCACATCGCTGATAGGGTTCAATTTCTCGAACTCTGTAAACAACGCCACAATAGAAATCAGCAGTGATATAAGAAGATATTTAGGATTGGACGAATTTGTCCGATTCGAACATCATATCTTTGAGACGTGGAAGAGCATCGTAATCCAGCCTTATGACAGAAGGGATGAACTTTTGGAGATTGCTTCAAAGGTGAAGAACATTAGTGCCAAGCACGAGGGTGGAGAAATTGCAGTGGAGGAGAAAAGGGAACATCCCTCAGATATCCTTGAGTATTTCCTGCCCAAGGCAGATATAGATGAGAAAGGGCTTATGCCAGCTCTTACACAGAACTACATGGACAAGCATGAAACTGTAAACAACACTGCCCGTGCTTTAACCGAAAGAGGTTTGACGTTTATTGCTGCACCCAAATTACACCACAGGCGAGTATGAGTATGCACTTCAAAATTGCGTTTATCGGTTTTGGGACCGTAGGCCAGGGTCTAAGCGAGATATTATTAGAAAAAAAAGACATGCTTGCTGAAAAGTACGACTTTCATTATACCATAGTGGCTGTTTCTGATATCATGAAAGGGTCTGTATATGATGAAAACGGCCTTGACATGGCCAAGATACTCGATCTTGTAAAAATGGGCAAGAAGTTGGATGAGTACCCAACTGGCATCAAGGGCATGGACAGTCTAACTACTATCAAGGAAACTAATGCCGATACAATTGTAGAGGTCACATTCACCGATGTCAAAACAGGAGAACCAGCCCTTACACACATCAAGGCTGCCTTTGGCGCAGGAAAAAATGTGATTTCAACAAACAAGGGACCTGTAGTAAAACAGGCCGTGGAACTTTTAGATATGGCAGCATCCAATAATGTACACTATGGTTTTGAGGGTGTCGTGTTAGCCGGTACGCCTGTACTAAATCTCGCCAGATACACCCTTGCAGGGAACAAGATCAGAGGTTTCAGAGGTATACTGAATGGTACCACCAACTATATCCTCACGCGGATGGAAGAAGGCATGTCTTATGACGATGCATTAAAAAAAGCACAGGAACTTGGATATGCTGAAGCAGATCCTAGTGGGGATGTAGAAGGCTTGGACGCCTTAGGTAAGGTAGTCATTTTAACCAATGTCGTCCTTGGAAAGAATCTGGATTGGAAAGATGTTAAGCGGAAAGGCATCACTGAAATTACAAAGGAAGATATTGAGAAGGCAAAATCGGAGGGAAAACGATGGAAACTCATAGGAAGTGCAGAGATCCAGCGAGATGGATATGTAGAGGCAAAAGTTTGGCCGGAAAAATTGTCTCTTAGCGATCCCCTGGCCGGCGTGCGTGAGGCCATCAACGCATTGACTTTTCACACCGATGAACTTGGTCCTGTAACAATTGTTGGACCTGGGGCTGGTCGGCGCGAAACTGGTTTTTCACTTCTCATTGATCTTTTAGAAATAAATCGGAAATTGTAAAGGAACGTGTTCCAATGAGTGGCGGATATACAGGAAAAATGCTTGTTATTGATTTAAACACTCTTTCTACAGCCGTTGAAGATACAGACATAGATGCTGCTAAGAATTTTATTGGGGCTAAAGGTCTTGGAGCTAAACTTTTGTTTGATAGACTTCCAAAAGGGACAGATCCATTATCTCCGGAAAATATTCTGATGTTTACGACTGGGCCTCTTACTGGTACATCGACTCAGACATCTGGTCGAGGAACCGTAGTTACCAAATCTCCTCAAACTGGTCTATTTTTAGATTCCCATTTTGGCGGTATCTTTGCTGCTGAAATGAAAAAAGCAGGATGGGATTTTATAATAGTCAATGGGCGATCTGATAACCCAATTTACATTTCTATAACTGACGATTCTGGTGAGTTTAAGGGGGCTTCTGAAATTTGGGGGAAAGAATGTCTTGAGACTCACAACTGGCTTCAAAAAACAGAAGGAAGAGTTAAAACTGCTGTTATCGGACCTGCTGGTGAGAATCTTGTGAAGTTTTCAGCAATTACCATTGATGGTCATCGTCATGCAGGGCGAGGTGGGCCGGGAGCAGTTATGGGTTCAAAGAATCTTAAAGCTATTGTGATTAGTGGCCGTGGTAAGGTACCAATACATGATTCAGAAAGGTTCCGTATAAGAACAAGAGAGGTATTGAAGAAGATTCAGGAAAATGATTTCGTCCCTATACGAAGACAGTATGGAACGCCATATTGGGTTAAACCTATTAATGACTGGGGATTTATTCCAACGAGGAATTATCAAGAAGGTAACTTCGAACATGGTGATGCAATCAATGCCGAGACTATGCAGGAAAGAATAGTGGACAGCTCTGGAGCTTGTTGGAATTGCGTCATTGCATGTTGGAATAAATCCTCTATCAAGTCAGGAGATCACAAGGGTGTTTCATTAGTTGGACCTGAATACGAGACCTTAGCACTTATGGGTTCCAATTTGGGCGTGAGTTCTGTCGAGGACGTGGCATATCTCAATGAAAGGTGCAACGAGCATGGCATGGACACCATCTCGTTAGGAGGCGTGTTAGGCTTTGCAATTGAAGCATATGAAAAAGGGGCCATTTCAAAAGACGGTATGGACGGTATTGACATTGGATGGGGAAAAACTGAAGAGATAGGGAAACTTATCGATGACATTGCCCACAGGAGAAGCAGTGCTGGAAATGTTCTGGCTGAGGGTGTCCGACTTGCTGCAGAGATGCTGGGGAAAAACTCCGAAGAGTACGCTGTACATGTCAAAGGACTTGAAATACCGGGCTATGATCCTAGAGGTGCCTTTGGTATGGGTCTTGCTTATGCAACATCAGATAGAGGCGGATGCCACCAGAGGGCATGGACAGTCAGAGCTGAAATTATGGATCACGATTTTGATAGATTTTCATTCAAGAAGAAGGCAAAGCTTGTCAAAGAGGTCCAAGATGAGCGGGCAGCATTTTTCTCACTAGTGCTTTGCGATTTTGCCCCCATTTCAGAGAGGGATTGTGTGGGTATGTGGAATCTGGCTACTGGATTTGATCACACTATTGAGAGTTATCTATTAGCGGGGGAGCGGATATGGAATCTTATCCGTTTGTTCAATCTCCGGGAGGGGCTAGATCCAGCTGAGGATAAATTACCTCCTCGGTTCTTTAACGATCCATTCACAAAGGGGCCTGCCAAAGGAATCGTTCTATCTGAGAAAGGATTCCGGCAAAGCCTAAAAGAATACTATTATCTTCGCGGATGGGATGCAAAAGGTATACCAACTGAGAAAAAGCTCAAGGATCTCGGCCTGGCAAAGTATACATAATGAAAAAGGTGATAGAATATGGTACAATTAAGCAAAGGGGCAAATAGGATATACGGGGAAGCAGCATTTGAAGTGCTTGCAAAGGCCCAGGAATTAGAAGGACAGGGCAAAAGCATATTGCATTTCGAGATTGGGGAACCAGATATGGAAACCCCAAGGAATATTGCCCACGCAGGGATTCAGGCAATCCAAAACAAAAAGACGCATTATGTTCCTTCGATTGGACTTATGGGGCTCAGAAAGGCAGTGCAGGATGAGGTAGAGAAGACGAGAGGCTACCGACCGAATTTGGGGCAAGTCATTATTACTCCAGGTTTAAAACCCGGCATATTCTTCTCGATGCTCGCAGTCGTCAACCAGGGTGATGAGGTTATATATCAAGATCCGGGCTATCCAACATATGGTTCAGTTGCCTCTTTTTTGGGAGCAAAAAGCGTGAAGGTCCCCCTTTTAGAGGAAAACGAGTTTCGTATGAATCCTGATGATATTATAGATAGGATAACCAAGAAGACAAAACTTATAGTAGTAAATTCTCCTCAAAACCCAACAGGATCAGTGATGACCAAATCTGAACTTGGAGATATTGCAGAACTTGCTGAGGAGCATGATATATTTGTTATTTCAGATGAAATATACTCAAAGATGACGTATGATACAAATCATTATACTCCAACTACCAGGGATGGAGCCAAAGAGAGGACCGTGCTTTTAGATGGCTTCTCAAAATACTATGCTATGACGGGCTGGCGATTAGGGTACATGATAGCACCACTAAAGATGGCTGAGAAATTGAACGATTTTTTAGTAAGCGCAGTTTCATGTACTGCTGCATTCACACAATGGGCAGGCATAGAAGCACTAACAGGAGACCAAAGCTTTATACCAAAAATGATGGCAAGATTCAAAGAGAAGAGAGATAAAATTGTTAAGGGTTTGAATTCTATACCCGGATTTACATGCTTAGCGCCTAAAGGTGCATTCTATGCCTTTCCCAACATTAAAAAAACTGGTATGGGTTCTCAGGAATGTGCTGATCATTTACTTTACAAAGCTGGAGTAGCCACTCTTCCAGGCACTGCCTTTGGTCCATATGGCGAAGGATATCTCAGGTTCTCTTATGCAACGACTCTAGAAAATATCGATGCTGCCATAAAGAGAATACAAGAATCGTTCGAATAGTGTTTTTAAAAACTGCTTAAAATTTTTGCAATTCTCTTCTAAAACACCTCAGTCAAAAATTTAATTAGTAGTAAGAAGTTAAAGTATCTGGTAATAACATGATCATCGCACAACTTAGTATAGCACCAGTTGGAAAAAGCATTAGTTTGAGTAAATATGTTAAACTAGTTATTGAAATGCTAAAGAAAGAAAATATAAAATTTGAAACAAATGCAATGGCAACTGTCATTGAAACAGATGATTTGAATAAATTATTTAATGCAGTTCAAAAAGCACATAATGCAGTTCTAACATCTGGAGTTGGGAGAGTAATAACAGAATTAAAAATCGATGATAGAAGAGATAAAAACGTGACAATGGAATCCAAGTTAAAATCTGCTCAATAAATTTTGTTTTTCAAATATTCAAAACAGTTATATGCATCATTTTCATTCCGAGTTTCGGGAGTGTATTGTTGTGTCATCAAAAGGCTTAGTTGAAATAGTTTTTCATGGACGTGGCGGGCAAGGTGCCGTCACAGCAGCAAATCTACTTGTAGCAGCAGCATTGAAGGATGGAAATAAAGGCGTTCAAGCGTTTCCAGTTTTTGGTGCGGAACGACGTGGTGCGCCTCTAAGGGCATTTGCTCGGATTTCAGAAGAAGAGATACATCTACGGAGTGAGATATATTTCCCAAAGATCGTTATCATTCTTGATGAGAGTATAATAGAAATTGTTGATGTTCTCAAGGGTTTGAAGAAAGATGGAAAGATACTTATTAACACTACTAAAAAACCTGAGGATTTTGATTTCTCTAAAAAATATGGTGTTGCTACTATTGATGCGACAGGTATAGCATTAAAACATGATATTCTTGTCGGAGGAATTCCTGTTGTAAATACACCTATTCTTGGTGCTATACCAAAGATTTTGGATCGTGTGACATTGCCATCAATCCAAGCAGTTATAAAAAACAAATGGAAAGGAGAAGGCGGTGAAATAAACGTGAAAGCTACACAAGATGCATATGATTCGGTAGAGGTGAACTTTTGAAGAAATACAATGTTGTTACGACAATTTCTTATCCTAAAAAAGGTGCGATGGGTAAGACCGGTAGTTGGAGGATTTTCAGACCAATACTTGATAAAGCAAAATGTGTGAAATGTCTGCGGTGCTGGATTTATTGCCCTGAAGCTACAATAATTCGAAATAAGGATGACACAGTCAGCATTGACTATGAATATTGCAAGGGTTGCGGCATATGTGCCAATGTATGTAAAGTAAAAGCCATTACTATGGAGCGGGAGGTAAAGAAAAAATGACTGTGATGATTATTGATACTGGGAATTATATAGCTGCAAAAGCCGCGGTTATGGCTCGCCCTGGTGTTGTCGCTGCATATCCTATAACTCCTCAGACTACGCTTGTTGAAGGTATTGCTAACTATGTAAAAAGCGGTGAATTCAAAGGCGAGTATATCTGTGTGGAGAGCGAGCATTCTGCTATGTGTGCATGTATCGGCGCTAGTGCTGCAGGTGTGAGAACCTTTACAGGTACTTCTTCACATGGTTTGCTGTTGATGCATGAGATGCTTCACTGGGCCGCACTTGCACGTCTTCCAGTTGTCATGTGCAATATTAACCGTGTTGTTGGCCCTGGCTGGAATATATGGCCTGATGAAAACGACTCCATATCACAGCGTGACACGGGTTGGATTCAGTTTTATTGCAGCAGCAACCAGGAGATTTTTGATACTGTTATCCAGGCTTTCAAGTTAGCAGAAAACGAGAAGGTATTGTTACCCGTAATGATTAATTATAACGCTTTTATTTTATCGCATACATCCATGCCTGTTTATATCCCAGAGCAAAAAGAAGTTGATGATTTTATACCAAAGTATAAACCAAAGTGGAAACTAGATGTTAACAACCCAATAACTTTTGGAAATATCATCCTTCCAGCAGATTATGAAAAAATTAGAAAAGACATGCAGAGCTCTTCAGAAAATGCTAAGAAATTGATTCCAGAGATAGCAAAGGAATGGAAAAAGAAATTTGGTAGATACCATGGGGATCTAATTGAGAAATACAAGTGTGAAAATGCAGAGTATATTCTCCTTGCTATGGGTGCTATTGGCGCAGAGAGCAAAGTATCTATTGATAATCTCAGAAAAGAGGGTTTGAAAGTTGGACTTGCTCGTGTTCGTACATTCCGGCCATTTCCACAGGAGGAGATATTGAAACTTGGTAAACAGGCTGATTTGATTGTTATTGATAGGAATATATCTGTAGGATTTGAAGGCGCGTTGTTTAGTGAGGTAAAAGCCTCATTATATGATAAATCAGACGCGAAGGTTTATGGTTTTATCGCAGGTCTGGGTGGAAAAGATGTTACCTATAATGACATTGAAATAATTTGCAAAAAAACTATCAAAGGTAAAGTAAAAGATTGTGAATGGTATGGATTGGAGGGGGTGTAAAGTTTTGGCGATTAAAGATTTACCAGATACTGAATGTGTTATCCCTGGTAGCGCTGCATGCCCGGGTTGTCCTGCAACAATGGCACTACGTATTGTTTTTAAAGCACTCGGTAAAAACACAATTATGGTAGTCCCAGCATGCTGCACTGCAGTTATTGAGAGTATTTATCCAAATACATCGTTTGATGTTCCTGTGATGAACATAGCATTTGAAGCCGCTGCCGCTGGTGCTTCTGGTGTGGAGGCAGCATTAAGACAACAGGGAAAAGAGGATACAACAGTTGTTGCTTGGGCTGGTGATGGCGGTACTTATGACATTGGAATTCAGGCGCTTTCTGGTGCTCTAGAGCGACAAACTAATTTCATCTACATCTGTTACAACAACCAAATATACTCAAACACAGGTATTCAACGAAGTGGTGCTACACCATATGGCGCATGGACTACAACAACAGTTGGTGGTAAAACCGAGTTTAGAAAAGAGATGGGAGAAATCATCCAGGCACATCACATACCATATTCTGCTCAGGCATGTGTTAGCTACCCTGAAGATCTCTATAATAAGTTAAAAAAAGCCAAGGGCATTAAAGGCCCAAAATATATCGAGAGAATGGCACCTTGTCCACCTGGTTGGCGTTTTTCTATGGAGAAGACTGTTGACATGGGT
>JAUWBM010000073.1 GCA_030601705.1 Thermoplasmatota archaeon | reverse complement strand
AACCAATATTCCGGCGAAGATATCCAAGAGGACACTTTTGGAGCCCTGGCAAGTTCTACCGAAGCGTCGGCGATGCAGATATTGAGACTGTAACTCAGTATGTTAGAAATCACCAACTGCAACAAATCTCTTTGGATGACCCTCCACATCCCGCCCTGCCAACCACATGAAGCTCAGGCATTTATGCCTGAGAGAATGTCACATAATCTTTTGATATGTTTTCTTTTACAATCTTCTTAATAATTCAATCCAATCCATCTCCATATGTCTCAAGAAACATGTTATGGAGCGGATGAACTTGATAATTTACTAAATTAACAGCATCATTTTCTATGTTCCGTGAGTTTAACCTTTTTAACATCATTTCTTTCCTATTTGCAAAAAACTATTTCGATATCCTTATTGTCATATACAACTGAATCGTAAGGATTTTTAGGTAGCGACATATTAAAATACATGAGTCGCTTTTGTAATTTTGGCGAATCCAAAACAACAAGTGTTTCCCATTTATATCCTTGTTCCATAATATAACCTAGTCCAGATTTTTTAAAACCAGAGGGATAACCTGTCGGATATGGATTCTGAGTGGATAAAACAATAGATTCATTGATGAAGTATTTATCTATGAAGCGCCCTGCGATGTTTTCTTCACGATCCTGTATTAGTCTATCTCCTGAAATTGATGAATTTATCATATTATTCGCTATGAACAATGAAGGTGCTATTAAAATAACAACAACTACAACTTTTGAAAGATATGAAAATAATTTATGAGGATATTTAAAATGTCTCACTAGAGGCAACACTGCAACCTGTAAAGCTCTTTGACCAAGCACCAGATTTGAAAGTCCCAATACAAACCAAGAAACAGAGCCAACAATCAAGCTTAGATCGAATAAATTTCTTTTTTTGAAGATATCAAAAAGAAATCCAATTACGACAATAAAGAATGCTGTAACAAGTACCATTTTTGCAATTGAGGACATTAATTGATCATATGTTACTGGAACTAAATGATATAGATTTTGTACATGAAAGCCAACCTCAACTGGAGCTCCTTGTGAAAAAAACTGTTGAAATACCCCCCATGACTCACCCCCCGGTGCAGTACTGGCCATTGAATAAAAAGTACCAATGTATGGAAACAATATTGCGAAAGATATTATTATCATTCCATAAGAAATAATTTTAACTCTCTTCATTTCGACGTATTCCGACCAATATATTTCAAAGATTATCGCCACCAAGAAAAACATAAACATAAATGGATGAGAAAATACCGTAAGAGCATAAAAAATAATTATTAAAAACAGAAATATTGGGTTTTTCCTATTCCCATATTTCAGAAAACATCCAAAAAGGATTACAAGATAAACCAATGCTAGAAACTGTGGTACAAACTGAGAATTAATAAAATAATAACCAAATGTAAGATACAAGGCCGGAAGAATAAAATAAATAGTAGCATTTTCAACATTATTTGTTCTCTTGTAAAAAAGAGAAAGAAGAACAGGTAAAATTAACAATAGCGAGAAGAAACCCAAGTTCATAGTCTGAATCGCCCCTATCCCCAAGATAGAAGTAAATATTTTGGAAAAAATGAAATATATTGGCCATTTGATGTAATTTCCAATATTAATTTCTTGAGGATTAATATGTGTAACAGATAATAAAATTGTTTGCCATTTTCCACTAGTTTCAATATCGCTGATTGTTGGATGGGACATAAAGTAAAGACCAAAGGAAAAAAAAAGGAAAAAATACAAGATAACACACCCTAGAGGAACTAATGGATTTTCACTATCCTTTGAAATTATGTACAATAGAAAAGGTGATATCAGCATTACTAGCCAAAAAATCATTGGTATTTGAAAAAGAGGAGCACTGGTTAGTGATATGGGAATAGGGTGGGTTTGCACTACTGAGATAAAAAATATAGTTAATAACCATATGAGCAATACCAATGCAATTTTTTTAATTTTCTCCATTTTTTAGCACTACCTCAACAATTTTGTCTATTTTTGTTATCTTACTATAAATACTCTCATTCTAATATAAACATGTCTTTTTCAATAGATCCTAGGAATCTGTATCATTTTGAGACCCGCTTAATAAAGTTATTAGAAAATCTTCAAATTTCTGGGCCATACAATCCCATGTATAGAATTTCTCAACAATTTTTCTGCCTTCTCTGCCAATTTTTTTTAAATGTTTTCGGTTTTTGTACATATAACATATCCCTTCAGCGATAAATTTAGGAGCATTACTTTCAAGAAGTATTCCGCAATTCCCTTTGTCAAAAATTCTGCGATGAAATGGAATATTAGTTACTATTATGGGCTTCTCAGCTGCTAAATATTCCAAAGTTTTTAAGGGAGCACTCACCCTCCACCATATATATTCCAATGAAAGGCAAAAAATACCCACATCTGCCATTCTAAGATATTGAGCTATTTTGCTGTATTCTACACTTGGGAAAATATTAACTTGTTCTTTTACTCCTTCTTTCTCACTTAGTTTTGATAAGTCGTTTATCTTATTTGTAGGCATTCCTATTATTAATAATCTAATTTTATTTTTTATAGACGAATCTAGCTCACTAACAGCCTTAATTAGATTTTCTATTCCTCTTGTTGGACCATATCCTCCATGATATATTAATGTAAATTTGTGATTTGTTGATTTAATTCGGATGATGTTTTTTTTATCTGATTTATTGAAATCTTCGATAGATGCCCCAGATGACCAAATACCAACTTTTTTATTCTTGAGATTATAAACATCTTTTAGTATCGTCTTTAACTCAGGAGTAATAGTTGTTATCCCATCTACTACATATCGACTCAAATAGATTGATACTTTGAAAATATATCGACTCAAATAGATTGATACTTTGGAAAAAAACGGGTCATCTCTTTCGACTGGTAGTGTCCTAATATCTAATATTAGAGGAATATTTAAAATTTTAAGCGGCATCACAAAAGGAAGCCAAACCTTTGTGCAGTCAATGATAATAACATCAACATTTTTTCTACTCAGGAAAATAGGAAAATAAAAAAAAACGATTAATCCATAAAAAAAACCTGATAAAATTGGAAAATTTATAGTGGGGATATAAATAACTTCATCTGAACTAAAAACTTCTTCCCCAAATTTTTTTATCATACATAGAGTTACATTATGTCCCCGTTTCCTTAAAGCATCAGACATTTTTAAACGCGATGTTTTGTGAATCGTATCCATCGTTATTTTACTTATCCAAACTATGTTCATGATTTCACTAACATCGATCTTTAGATCAATTTGTCAATCAAGTTGACTATATCCACAACCCCGACAACTTAACTACAACCGTCGGAATCCAATCCTCATCAGAGATTCCGATTCTATATAATTCAAATAAATCGGTGTTTTTCGTGTTTATGCCATATTTTGTAGTAACAGCACTAACAAAACCATATTCTTTTAGAATCTGTATAGTTTTTTTATTATAGTATCCCCCAGGATAAGCAAAATGTTGACAATTTAAAGATAATTTTTTTTCAATCAATTCTTTATTAATCTTTATATCCCCTTTCATTGTATTTAATCTAGTATTTGTGAGAACATAATGGCGATGACTATGTGACCCAAAATCAACATTATATTCCTTCATCTTTTCTACATCTTTCCAAGAAAGAGGTAACATTTCTGATCCAAAGTCATAAACTTTTCCATCTAGGGCATAGTACTGCAATAATTCTTCTATTTTACTATCACGCTCTTCTTGTGGCATTTCTGTTAATGTCTGTTCTATTTGAAGAAGACGGCGGGATAATTTCTTATCTTTCTTAGCCATCATTCGAAATGTATCCCACCAGAAGATATCACCAGATTCTATGTAATACGTAGATAGAAAAATACATATAGGAATTTTATTTTGTGTAATGTATTTTACAACGGAGTATATGTTCTTATATCCATCATCAAATGTTATGACCAACTTTGGATTAAAATTTTTATCATCTGAAAGCAATTCAATTGATTCACTAAGGCTGATTACATCATATTTTTTTTGAAAGTATTCTATATGTTCAGAAAACAGTTTTTTATTTCGTATATTATGATATACTACTATTATAATGTAATTTCTTTTAGAATGACGTGCAACTTTATTATATGCCCATAAAAAACCGCTGTAATATAGAAGGGAACAAAACAGATTCTTGAATAAAGTTATTTTCATATAAATCTCTAAATTTCAGTGATGACTGATAATTTGTTCATATATTTTTCCAATTTCTTTACTCAAAATTCTTGCATCATATTTTTTTTCTACATCCATTAGGTTATTCTCGCTCATTTTTTTCATTAAACAAGGATTTTCAGCTAACTGTATTATTTTTTCGGCAATTTCTTCTAGATTTGGCGGCATCGATTTAACAACAAATCCATTCTTACCATCCACCATGGCGTCAACAAGTCCACCTACAGGTGTAAAAATAAGTGCAGTTCCCGCAGCCATTGCTTCTAGGACTACTGTAGGAAAACCCTCGGTGTAAGATGGGAAGGCAAAAATATGTGCATTTTTAAAAATATTAATTTTTTCTTCTCCAATTATATATCCTGTAAACAAAACATTTTTTTCAAGGTTCATTTTTATTGTTTTTTGTTTTAATTCAACCAAATCCTTTCCATCTCCCACAAAGATAAATTTTGAATCTGGAAATTCTTTAATAACTTTAGGAGCAGCTTCTAAAAGTTCAAAAATTCCCTTCTCCTTTATCATATTTACACAAGTAAGTATCTTGTATGGCCTCAAGAATTTTTTATCATGGGGAAAATATCTATTAGATTCTACCATAGTTGAAGTAACACGTATTTTTTTATGATCTAATCCTAAATCTATTAATTTTTCTTTAAATTGTTTAGCGAGAACTACTATCCCATCTTGTTTATTCAAAATATTAATGACCAATTTTTTCTTAAGTTTATTCTCTAATATCTTATTGAATTCTTTTTCTTTCCAACCGTGAATAAAAAATAGAGTTCTACAACCAGCTAATCTTGCAATTATAGATAATGTGCCTTCTCTTAATAGAGATACCTGGGTTAAGCCTGAGTTTAAATGAACAACTTCCATTCTATCTTTTTTTAAAAAGTAGAAGAAAAATATTAGCCTTTTAATCAGATTTATCCTAAATTCTAGTTGTGTAGGTTTGTCTTCCCCCTCGTACCAATTTGGGCTTTTTCCTAAAGAATAGTAATGTACTTCAAATTTCGTCCTGTCTATATGGTCTAACAGTAGCTTCGTATAATTATTAACTCCACCAAAAGACCCAGGACCAATATCTAATCCAACAATGGACAACTTAATCATATAATCCCACACTTTACGGGTTATATATTTTGTCGATAATCCTAAATGTCATTTTATGCGTCAAATAGATCTGGTTTAAATCAAATAATTCTTTTCCTGACCTTAGTGCCTCTTGAACCTCTACTAATTCATCGAAATGCCCTTTATCCTGTCGCCATAATTTCTTTTTTCTAACTCTATTATTTTCATAGGTATATAATTTCTTAAAATCATCTATTACAAACGATTTAGATCCTGTATGTACTTGAACTGTTTCTTTTGGGAATTTCTCGGACCCTATTGGAGAATATACAATATTTCCAATTGATCCATCCTTATATTTTATGCTTACACTTACGTCATCAATCGTTTTTATTTTTTTATTGTTCGTATCTATCTGATGTGCAGTTATATCTACCACTTCATCGTCTATGAGATAATTAAGATAGTCAATAAAATGCACCATTTCTCCTATTATCCTTCCACCACCTATGTCTGGATCCAATGTCCAATGATCTAGAGGTAAGATATTTGTTTTAACATAATAATTTATTATCTTTGGCCCTGGAACATCAATAACGTCTTGCTTTATTTTTTCAGTGAATGGCGCGTATCTTCTATTAAACCCAACAAAGAGCAGTCCTTTACTTTTCTCTGCTACTTTTATAACCTTTTCAATATTTTCTTCCCGGATTGCTAAAGGCTTTTCAACAAACGTATGTTTATTTCTTTTAAGGGATTCAATTGCGATTTCTGCATGTGTATCATGTCTAGTGGTTATAACGATTAAATCTACATTGTCATCATCTATGATTTTATGATAGTCCGTGGTGACATAATCCACATTATATTTCTTACCTATCTGTTTTACTTTATATCCAGTGTTTGAACAAAGTGCTTTAATGTTAAATTGTTTTATTTTTTCGAAATTAGGTAAGTGATAAGATTTAGCAAAACTACCAACCCCAATGAAGCCAACATTAATCACGTCCTTCTTTACTTTCTTTTTAGATATGCTAGATAAATCCATGACAACGTTTTTTGTATGTTTTTTTTCGGCATAATTTATGGTTATACCCAAAACATTTCTATCTTTGTTTAGGATATCATATGCCTTATCAGCTTCTTCTATGTTGAACTCCTTGGAAATTAGAGATTCAATGTTTATTTTATTTTCAGCTATCAATTTTAAGAAACTTGCTAAATTCCCTTTTTCATTCCATCTTATATATTCCAACGGCATGTATCTTTCTTTTTCTTCATATTCTGGATCATATCGTCCTGGGCCATATGAAGTAGATATTAAAAAATCAGCCTCTTTTTCGTAAAAAGGGTCCCTCGGGATCTCAATTGGAGCACTTCCGATTAAGACTATCTTTCCCTTTTTCCTAATTAAATCTAGGGCAAAAACAATGGGATCGTTTGTTTTAGCTCCAGCGGTTATCAATGTCTTATCAAAACCATAGCCATTTGTATATCTATTTTTAATGGTTTGAATATCAGCATTCTTAATATTATAAGCTCCATTACAATATTTCTTAGAAAACTCAATTTTATAATCATTTAAATCAAACCCAACTACATTACATCCAGATGCTTTTAGTATTTGAACTGTTAAACTACCGATTAAACCTAGACCGACTACAGCAACATTTTCGCCCACAGAAACATCAGCACGACGAACTCCTTGCATAGCAATGGCCCCTAGGGTACCAAATGCTCCCTCTTTAAATGACACGTTTACTGGTAATTTAGTACACAAGTTTGCAGTTACAACAATAAATTCGGCATGATTTGCACCATATCCCATACACGCCACGCGATCTCCGACTTTGATTTGAGAAACATTTTCACCCACCTCTAGAACAATACCCGCACAAGAATACCCAAGAGTAATCGGTTCTCTCAGCGTTTCCATCCCAATCTTATAGGCTTTTACCAGACCTTCCTTACTCATTAATTGTTTAGCCTTTCTCTTTAAATCCGGCCTATCTCTAAGTATTTTCAATGCTCCCTTTTTCCTTACCTCGATTGAATCCTTTTCCGTTCCCAAACTTAAGGCCGATGCAATATTTTGTACTAATAATTCTTTTGGACCACAGGTGGGATCTGGAACTTTATCAACCCAAACCTTCCCTCTTGAACTAATTATTTGTTTCATAGTAATAATCCTCCTTTTTAGCATGAAGTAATGAAGATAATGCCAACATCATCCACGCCTGCCCCCATCTCATATAAGGAATCTTGTTTGTAAAAAAAGGCCATTTTTGATGATAAAAGTATCCTGTTTCGTCTTGCATATTTTCTATTGTCCATTTTGCAATTTTCTTTGCAAATTCCAAGTATTTCTCATTTTTAACTGCAGTATACAATTTACTTAAAGTTATTATTCCCTGAGCTTGATGATGTATATCCACCGGATAACGCCAAGGTAAACGCCATTTTGAACATCCAAAATCTTCAAACTGTTGATTGATATAAAATTCAGACCCCTTCATTAAAGATTGCCTATATTTCTCATCATTTTCTCCAGCATAATTAATAAAATCAACTAGAGAATTAAGAATGAAACCTTGATGAAAATCTATCTGGATTCTCCCTTTATGAGTTATAGGATCAATGCTATAATCCCATGAACCATCATTTTTTTGACATGATAGAGAAAAATCAAACGCCTTTCTAGAACACTCCAGTAATTTTTCTTCTTGAGTAACATTATATACTCTTGAAAGAAATGCAGCACCTAGACAATTCGCATTGTGAACAATATGTTTATCAATTGGTGTATAACTAAAACAAATTCCTTCTTCAGTTTTTGTTATATTAAGATCTTCTAAAATAAATCTACAGATACTATTTACAATCTTTCGATATTTTTCTTTTTCTGTTATTTCATACAAATCCAAAAACGAATTTCCCACATAGGAAGTAACTACAATCGTTGGTAGCCATTTTTTTGAAAATCTCGATAAATCCTGCCAATTAAAATTAAAACCCCAACAATATCCAGAATATCCCTTTGAGTTATTTTTAAGAAGATAATCTACTAATTTCGAGGTTAAATCCTCAAAATCTTTTTTTTTTATTTGACCACTTTTGTAAAGTCTACAATAAGAACTTAAAAAAAGCCCTATTGCTTTAGGATTTTTATCAGGTTTAATATTGAATAAAGCCCTAAAATTAATAGGGGAATACACAAAAAATTGAGTTAACAATACCTTGAGTAGTTTATTATTAATTTTAAGCAATTTTTTTGAATTTAATGCATCATATGGATCATACCCAGAAAAATTATTCTCTCTAACATATCTTTCTAAATTTTCCAAGGAATTAGCTATTACATTTTCAGTTTTCATGAATGATTCTATCAATTATTTTTACCACTTCTTTTTTAACGTTTTTACTTCTTAGTAAATCCAATGATTCACTATTTTTTGCTTTATTTGATAATACGTAATCGGTCATCTCCTCTGGATCTCTTGAATGAAACATTTTCTTTTCTTCAATAAGTTTTCTATCTACAGAAAGTAATTTTTTTCCAGGGAAGAAAGAGACAGATGGCTTTCCTAGACAAGCAGCCTCCCTTGCCATAGTGCCAGAACCAGTCAAAACCACATCAGCGTGATAACACAAATCCAGACCATTAAGCGGATTCTTTGGAACATAAACATCAAATTCCTTTGCATAATCGAAATCTTCCTTCTCTCTTGGCAAATATATCACATTAATATTTTCCCTATTGAAGAGTTTTAATAAATCTGGCACCAAACTTTGCTTTTCAATTACATAAAAAGATCCTAACGCCTCAGGTCTTAAAACTACAAAATTGTTAAAAGGTATTTTATCCTTAAAATCTGGGTCAGGATGAAAATTTGCTATATAAATATCCTCCTTAAACCCATTATACAAAATAACTCTATCCTTTTCTTTAATGTGATCATTAAAAGTGTTATAGCACGCCTTAGGCACTATGATAAATCCTGCCATTGATTTAATTTTGTTCTCTACATATTGAAAAGAATTTTTACCCTGAAAAAATTTTAAATCATTATCACACAACAAAATTGATTTTTCCCCTCTCAATTTTGATACAGCAACACTCATTCCATTTTCAAAAGAAAGAGCATAATCAAAATTCCTAACCGTAGAATACAGCTGAAAAGTCCTCCAAATCATATTTAGAGATTTATTAAAACCAGCTCGATAATCTCTCCCAATAACTATGCCCTTCATCCCAAATGACTTTACTAAACCAAAAGTTTCAGCTCTATCTCTTACAGTAATGAAAAAATTATCTGAATTAAAATCATCCAAAAGTGAATTAAAAAACAATGCATGAGATGGATTAATAATATCTACCCAAATATCCATAATTTATTCCTTCAAAAAATACAGAATTATAACTTAATAAAACAAACTCTAGGGGAAAAGATCCAGTATATAATTTATCTTCGAAATACAATCGTTAACTACTACCTAACAACTTTACATTGAATCCTGCGTTCTCCCAACGCTCATGATCAAGAAAATTTCTGGTATCTACCAAATTTCTACTTCTAACAGGGAGAGATTCAGGATCTATATCTTTAAACTCGCTATGATCTGTAACCAGAATCAAGCAGTCAGAATCAACCGATGCCTCTTTAATATCTTTACAACTACTAGAATGATCTTTAACTAACGGATCGAAAACTTTAACATTAAACCCTTCGCCTTCCGCAATTTTTTTAATTTTCAAAGCGGGGCTCTCCCTTACATCGTCTACATTTCCCTTATAGGCAAGACCCAATAAAGTAATTGTCGGATTGGAAATATCGCCAATCATTTTTTTAGACAATTTTACCACATGAAATGCCATAAAATCATTTATCTCCCGTGCCAATTTCACAATCCTACTACTTTTACTTTTTCCAGCTAAAAAAAATGGATCTATAGCTAAACAGTGACCACCAACACCAGGACCCGGACTTAAAATATCAACTCGGGGATGAAGATTTGCAAGTCTAATAGCCTTCCAAATGTCTATTCCAACTTCCTCAGCTATCAAAGAAAACTCATTAGCAAGGGCAATATTGATATCCCTGAAAGTATTTTCCATCAATTTAACAAACTCTGCAGTTTTTACATTCGATTCATAAATGTTACCCTTTACAAATGACGTATAAATTTCTTTTGCTTTCTTATAGCTTTCTTCATCAATTGCTCCAATTATTCTTTCATTTGAAACCATCTCATTAATTGTTTTCCCCGGTATAGCCCTTTCAGGACAATGAGCATAATAAAAACCACTTGGGCAACTATTCTTTAATATTGGAAGCACAATATTCTCAGAAGTACCCGGTGGAACAGTAGATTCTAAAATCACCAATTGACCAGGGCTAATGACTGTAGCTATAGACTTAGAAGCATCTTTCACATAGGATATATCTGCTATTTTTATTTCTTCATCGAGAGGTGTTGGTACAGCTATAATATAAACATCAGATGATTCTACATCCGTAGAAACTTTAAACTTGTTTCTTGCTCTATTAAAGAGATCATCAAGGCCTGGTTCCTCAAAAGGAAGATTGCCATTAGAGAGAGTATTAACAATGTTAGTATCTATATCAACCCCAGTTATATCATGTCCCGCATCCGCTAACAATAAAGATGTAGGCAACCCGATATAGCCAAGACCCAGTACCGAAATTTTCATAAAAACTCCTTCTCCAAAATATTCACAATTTTCTTACCAGCGGTTCCATCACCAAAAGGATTATCCCACTTTTTATTATTATCAAACATCATAGATACACATTCAATAATTTTTTTAGGATTAACACCAGCCAAAACATTAGAACCAACATCCAAAGTTTCAGGACGCTCAGTGCTATCACGAAGAGTCACACAAGGACGACCAAGAATACAGGTTTCCTCCTGAACACCACCCGAGTCAGTCAACACCAAACGAGCATTACGCTCCAACTGTAAAAAACCCAAGAAATCAGCAGGCTCTACTAACTTAACACCATCAGCATCAAACCCAAACCTCTCCATCATTTTACGAGCCCTTGGATGGATCGGATAAACTATAGGCAAACCATAAATCTCATGCAAACGACTTAGGCCTTGGAGAATACCTTGAAAACGCTCTTTATCATCAACATTCTCCTGACGATGAGCAGTAACCAAAAAATAACTTTTGCTTTCCAAACCTAATTCATCAAGCAAATTCATCTTCTTATCTGCAAGATCAAGATTCTGATAAACAGAATCAACAATAGTGTTGCCAGTAATAAAAATCTTCTCTGACTCTACACCTTCATCGAGTAATATTTGTTTTGATTTTTCAGTTGGTGCAAACAAAAAATCAGAAATGTGATCCGCAACCACACGATTAATTTCTTCAGGCATACTGCGATCATATGAACGAAGACCAGCCTCTACATGACCCACTTTTATGTGAAGTTTACTAGCTGCTAACGCACCGGCAACAACTGTATTGGTGTCACCCTCAACCAAAACAACATCTGGTCTTTCTTCTGTAAGAACTTTTTCGATACCCATCAGTATTTTACCAGTTTGTTCACCATGTGTACCCGAACCAACATCAAGATTGTACCTAGATTCTGGCAACTCTAATTGTTCAAAAAACACCTGATCCATGTTATATGAATAATGTTGACCAGTATGCAAGATAAAAAAATCAACACCGCGCTTCTCACATTCCCGAATAATGGGAGACATTTTGATTATTTCCGGTCGAGTTCCAACGACAACTGCGATTTTCATATCATTCTATCCATTTGCATATCAAAAAAATTATTCTTTCTCAAACTAAAGCATCTACAAGCCTCCTATCATCCAACCCATATTGGATTGTCAATTTAGACTAGTAGAAAAATGATTCTATGGAATTTACATTATTTTTACAATATTTTTTTACAATTTTTTTGAACAGTTCTTTTTGTGGAAAACCAGTTATACCATATGTATCACTAAACAATTCATGAGATGTAAGTTCTTTTGCTATAAGACGCTTCTGAACTTGCTTGATAGAAAACCGGTCGGCTATTTTAGAAAGAATGTTCATCCAGTAGCCTAGTTTATGAGCATTGTCATCTGAAATATTTTTCACAACTCCGCAATGGATACACCACGGATGCAATTTTACATCTGTTCCAGAATAATTGCTTGTAGGCAACCATACTCGCTTGTCTCTACCACAACTCATATGAGGGCATTTTGCCATAGGTGTTTCCCATCCTCCTCTGCCAATTTATTATGAGATAATGTAGACTTATTAAAAGCTTGTGATTTTATATCTAGAAGAACAATACTGGCATCACTGTCAGCCGAATCAGTATCTAAATTCTCTTTAATCAGCAGTCTTTTTTTCCTGGTGAGTATCTTTCCAGATTGCCTTAAATGGGAGCCAGATTCAACATTAAGATAAATTATATCTAGAAAAGTACCTAAAAGCTTCATGTTAATCCTTGCTTACCTTCTTACATTTGAAAATAACTGTGCCACCATTGGTATATGGTTCTCCAGGATCAACACACTGCAAATATGCGCAATCTTTATCCTCCTTGGCGGTAAGACCAAGTTTCACTGGACACCAATCATGTTCCAAAACCGTGGTGTAATGCAATAGCGTGGATAAAGCATGTGTACACAATGCATCTGTCTTATCCAATATGATTTCAGGATCGTCAACCGTGATTCTATCGCCTTTTTTGTAAACTGGACAAAACCCTTTTATCTGATGTACTTTAATTTCTAGCATGTTAACTCTGTTCTTCTACGGATCGTTTAAGTATACGTGGGAGTGTATTCAATACTAGCCCCATAAACATCCCCAAAGCACCAATGATCAAAAAAATACTTACGAGGATAGCATAGGGAACTAGGAAAACATGTGTCTGATTATAATACTGTAATGTTTGAATACCAAAAAGAAGCCCAAGTATTACAAGAACAAAACCAGGGACACCAATAAATAATAAAGGCCGTTTCTCGGCAACCAGCCAGATAACATAGCTAAGCACAGAAAAAGCATGTGACGTAGGATTCTTAGTAGAAGTATTCAAATTTTTATATTTACATGAAATATGTGTATTAACAACGTTTAAACCCAGTTCATGTGCCTTAATCAGTTGCTCACTTTCAACACTAAACGCGTCTCCATTTAATCTTGAGGTAAGGCCTTTTACTGCTTTTTTGTTAAAAGCA
>JAUWBM010000089.1 GCA_030601705.1 Thermoplasmatota archaeon | reverse complement strand
AGCCGGTGCCGCTATCCGGTTCAATCTCCCATATGGCTCCAGGCCATGAGGGCGCTGATTGAAATTGCCAGTTAAGGAATGAACCCTCTTCTCCACAGTTGCAAACTTGGAACTCTCCGGTAACATTTGCACCTGGTTCTACATCAGTCCAGCTTAGACTTCCCTCGCAGCATAAATCAGGTACAGGTGCACCAATTTCGCATATCATGTAGCCTGCTAATTGATCTCCTGGGCCATCTGGAAGCTGATCACATTGTTGAATGCCGAAGAGAACACCGGCACTAGTATTCCATTTCGTGGTAAAACCAAGTCCACATGCTTTGTTATCAGTTGACCCCAGGTTATACGCCTCGAATGACACTCCTGTGTAATCTCCAGTACTTGGATCGAACTGGTAGAACGTACATTGTGGATCTTGCACCGCGACCCATATGAAAGGACCATAATTAGAGATGTTATCCCATGCAAGACCATACACGTCTTTATCCTGCTGATATGAATTGATTACGTTTCCATCCTTGTCAATCTCATACAGGACCTTATCAGTCCATTTATCAATCGTCCATAAATGATCGGTATCTGGATCATATGCTAAACCAGCACACCACGGAACAGGCCCGGGAATGGTATCAACCACGGTGCCATCATCAGTGAACACATCGATTTGTGATCCAGCTTCAGGTCCACCATAGAAATACTCACCATCCCATGCGAGATCAAGCCAACCCCAGCCTGTCGTACCCTGCTGATCAAAACTATCTACATAATTCCCATCGAAATCAAAAATGTACACCTTGTTTGGATCATTACCGCTATTGCCACCTGTGACAAAGAAATGCGTGCCATCGCATTCACAACCAATAGACTGGAAATCATCTGTTTGGTTTTCGACACCCCATATAAACTGTAAATCACCTAAATCCCGAGTTTCAGATTCTGGTTCATCTGGCACAGAATGTGTATCATCGGTTAGAACAGCCTCTATATCTTCGCCTACGTAGCTTGATACACTCGCAGTCGATGTCAGCAAGAACAGTGCTATCAAACTACATACTACAATTTGTTTTCTCATATTTTTTCCTCCCATTATTGAAACAACATCGGGAACATTCTATTTAAATATTTCTGATAAATATATTAGTTACGATTATTGAAACTCGTGTCACAATATCGATGTAATATTTATTCCAAAAATAAATATAATATTCAGTGGAAACGTTTATATAGGGATTATGTTAATATAAAAACGGGGAAAATTCATGAAGAAAACAATAACAATATTGATGATAGGTCTTTTAGTTGTAAGTGGACTTGGGGCAGTTGCTTTACCTGAAATGAATGAAAATAAATTAATTGAAAAAACAGAATATTTCTCTTTATCGCCTCCTGTGATCTGTGAAGATGGCGAGTACATTTCTGTAGAATTGGAAGAAGCAACTTCTTTTTTAATGGAGCCTGGTAAACCTGTATTGCCAAGAGTTACAGAGACATATATACTTCCGTTTGGTTCCAATATTAAATATGTGTTTGTTGAGTTTTCTGAAGCAACAAAGCAGGCTCTTTCAAAAGAGATTAGGCCTGCTCCTGAGCCAATAATTGAAGGAAAGAATGCTATAAAAGCAGAAGTAAAATCAATAGAAATCTACTCAAGTTCTAACCTGTATCCAGATGCTGCGTTTAGTTATAGGACGTGCACAGGACTAGATGGAACTGAACATGTTGTATTTTTAACAGTTCAATGCTATCCAGTTAGATATTCACCTGCAGAAAATACCCTATATTATAGTGATACCGTCAAAATATCGGTAACATATGAAGAACCTTCAAATCCAATCACATTTCTTGATGAATACGATCTTGTTATTATTGCTCCCTCTAAATTTGAACAAGCGCTTCAACCGTTGATAGATCATAAAAATAGTAAGGGAATGAATACCACCCTTAAGACAACCGAAGAAATCTATGCAGAATATACTGATGGACGTGACAAGCAGGAAAATATTAAGCTTTATATCAAAGATGCAATTGAAGAAGAGGGAATAAGCTATGTTATGCTTGTCGGCGGTCATGTAGGGCAATTTAAATCGTGGTATGTTCCTGTTAGGAATACCAACAATTATGTTGGTGGAGAATATGAACATGGTGTTGATAGCGATCTTTATTATGCAGACATATATAAAGAAAATGGAACTGCCTTTGAAGACTGGGACTCCAACGGAAATGACATATTTGCTGAATTTAAATTTGGAAGCAAAGATATAATTGATGGCGCACCTGATGTTTATGTTGGTAGGCTTGCATGTAGATCGGTTAGAGAGGTTAAATCCATAGTCGATAAAATTATTAATTATGAGGAAGGTCAAGCTGCTGAATCATGGTTTAAAACCATGCTTCTCATCGGTGGAGATACCTATCCAGATCACGGTCCTCCGGGAGCTTATGAGGCAGAATTAGATACAGATGTTTCGGCGAGTTATATGACCGGGTTTAACTTTGAAAGACTATGGACATCTACTGGAGCGTTAACTGGTCAAAAAGATGTTGAACAGGCAATCAACGATGGAGCAGGATTTATCCATATGGCCGGTCATGCAAATCCATCTATTTTGGTGACATTTCCTCCTGATGACGTGAATAAAGAAAATAAGATTACTATTCTTAGATTGTATAACATCTTTAATCTCTTGGAGTTCAATCCAAAATTAAGAAATATGGATAAACTCCCTGTAATTGTTATTGGTGGTTGTCATAACAGTCAATTCAATGTCACAATGATGAACATCCTTCATGGTGTTCTTAATGAAGGATTTAAAGAATACTTTAGTTCTACATTCTACTGGATGGAATGGGTACCAAAATGTTTTAGCTGGTGGCTAACTATTAAGGAAAATGGGGGAGCCATAGCAACTATGGGTAATAGCGGATTAGGAATGGGACTTCCCGGTTTTGACTATCCGAATGGACTTGATGGATGGCTACTGCCAAGGTTCTTCTACAATTATGGACAATTGGGAAAAGACCATGTTGGAGAGGCACATAGTGCAGCAATTACAGACTATGTCAATGAATTTGATATCAACATTGATGATGCAGATCGCCAAATGGTTGAACAGTGGGTGCTACTTGGAGATCCAAGTCTTTTAATGGGCGGATATGAATAGTGAAATATCCACTCAACTTTTTCTATTTTTTTAATCTGTTATTAGAAAAACTTCCATACTATAACATCATCAATTAGCTGCTCCCCATCGTTGTAATAAGCGATTACTTTTAATGTATGTCTAAAGAAATTTGACTTATCCCATAGCCACGTATATGGTTCTTCAAAGTCAGTATATTGAGACTCATTGTCAATATAAAACTCCACTTTTTCAACATCTTCAGATATACCATTTATCCTTAGTTCTACACCGATCTTTCCTATTATAACCGTCAGTGGCAAGGAGATTATCTCTTTCCCAGAGATATACAGATATTTCTCCATTGGCTTTGTTATTATAATCGCGGGATAAGCATGTTCTTCACCGGAAGCTATAAAATCAATCCCGTTGCCCGAGGGGCCAGAATACCGTTCAGACAAGAAGATATCGACGGTTGTATCCCCGTGTTCATGCACTCCAAGACTTTCAGATAGATAAACACCGTCATCCTCAGGGTCATATACCCCAGATGGAGGTTCTGCTGCTTGATGCATATAGTTTTGTGATCCCTCACAAGGATTTGTACCTTCTGCGTGTAAAAAATCATACATCACAGAATCAATAGCGACAGGATCTTGCGAAAAGAACAGACTATTGGTCCAATCATTATTGAACGGATACATCTGAAATTTAGCAATTGTTCTGTGATCTTCTTTGGTTGCATACATTCCATCGCCAATATACAATAAGGTTTTTCCTCCGATATGTTCATGAGATAATAGATCTACTTGCGGTGCAGGATTACCAAGGGTATGGGCAGCTTCATGGTAAGTATGAATATCAGATACAGATTCAATCCAGGTTCCAAACATATTCTTTCCTGATAGTGTTACGCCATTGTTGATTGGATGTCTCTTTAAGATAGGTATGTTTATTATATATTTTGCATCAACAACACAGGTGGGAAGAGTTTTATAAAGACCGGTATCGTCTGCAAAGTAAATTTTTTCAGTACTTCCTTCTACTTTTTGTCGACCTAGGGCACCTCCCGTAGAATCAACATAGTTTACATCTGGAAATTCTGGCATTAATAATATTGCAGGAAAAGTCTCGTAGTAGACACGCCTATAAAACCAGTTTCCCATCTTGCGGGAAGCATCGTATATAGTAATGTCCTCTTGATCAACACCAACAACATTAATAAGCTGCCGTAGTAAAGCTTTAACGACGAACGGACTTGCATCTCTCTGATTATCTTTCTTAATGTAAGAATCAACACACCAATCCCAACAATTATTCAAGTTAACCTTTATAGCTATCTTTTCACCATTCTGATAACCTATTTCACCATAACCATGTACATCATTGAAATATTTGAATATTATATTCCAAGCATTATAGCTGTTATTTAATCCTGCAAGCTTCTGTATGCCTGTTGAAAACATCTGGTCAGTCACTTCTTGATTATTATTTTCATTTCTCCACCAATAACCATTTAAATCTGACTCTGTGGCATCTGGATTCCATACCCAAACAACTCTTCCAGGGTTGACCCCAGGAGGAGTTCCTATAGGATCTTTAGGAATTGGATCCCACTGTTCTGCGGTATTTCCGTCGTTAAAATAGTTACCTGCAAATACCATTCCAGTAACAGAGAAAATTACAATAAAAATGACAGAAAGAACGGGTATGATTGCTGATGTCTTCCATCTCGCCCGTCGTACCCATACTGAAAGTCCATGAAATAATGCAGCCCAAAAGGCAATATACCCTAATACTACCGTTATAGACATTTGTTGGCAGGGGTAACGCACTCGATGGGGAGCAGGAACGACTCTAACTAAAAACCAAATGATACAAGCAACTCCAATAATATGAAACCATATTCCTTTAAGCTGGTCCATCTTGCTGAAAAAGCTTTTCTTATGCCTATGGTGTTGTGATTCCATTTTAGCCACTCTAGTACTAATATCTGTACTGCAATATAAAGATTATCCAACCAAAATAAATAGTGTTGAGTATCGAACTCATTTCAAATATGCTAACAATACATTAAAATTAAACAACAAATTCTTAACAATACGTTAAACCAAATTCTTTATATATGTATAAGTGTTGCATAGTTGCATGAAATCGAAGATAATTGAGGAATTTATTGAAAATTATGCAAGTAAGAGTACCTAAAGAGTATACTGTTCTCACCTCACGAAGTTTTTTGAGATTTTACAAAAGGATCCAGACACTTATTTTGATGAAAACAAAGATTCAAAGGAATATGAAGATGATGTAAAGCTTGTAGCACGAGAGATATCAGGTCGACCTCCCATGAGCCAGAAAGGCATAATGAGCGCAATAAACGTCTTTTTAAATGAAAATGACGTGGAATTAAAACAAAAGATCTGGAGAGGTATCAACAGACGAAGAAACGGGAGCCATCCGATAACCATTGAAAAAATACCGACAACTCAAGACTTGAAAACGATCCTGCAATACGGTGATGTAAAATCACGTGCATTATTTCTTTTGGTTGCTGTATCTGGAATGCGAATTGATGAGACCCTTAAGATAACGCTGGATAACATCGACCTCAAAAGCAGAACAATAACTGTAATATATGATACCGCAAAAGGAGGGCGAGCACGGACAACATTTTTCACTAAAGAAGCAAAAGAAGCACTAGAAGAATGGATAAAACGCCGTAAGAAGTTCATGAAAATTGGCTACAAGAAATCGAAATACCTGCGAGACGAGTTAACCAAAAAAGGGTATGCCTTTGAGAAGAAAACCAGTGGAACTGCCATTAAGTGGATTATTAAGAAGAATGGAAGAGTCGTTTCAGATGGCAAATTAAGCCAAATTGACAACAGGATCTTTCCATTTACAGGACACAATGCACGCCAAATGTGGAATAGACTTTTGGAGAAAGCAGGAGCTCCATATAATGAGAAAGATACGCAAAAAGCGTTAGCAACACCCCGATATAAGATGCACATTCATACGATCCGTAAGTTCTGGTTTACCACAATGAAAAGCACGGACGGTAATAAAGATCATATCAACACAATAGGGGGACATACAAGTGAACTGAGTAAGGCATATGAGAGATACCCTGATAAGATATTGAAAAAGACCTATGACAGCTACAGTGATGTCCTTAGCATATTCAGTGACTTGAACAAAGTTAACGATAAAATCGATGAGAAACTTGGTGAACAACGGGAGATAATCGCTAGTCTTCAACATAGAAACACTGTTCTTGAACAACAGATGCATTTAACTAGGGAAATGATGCAAACCATGGCTCAACAGTTGGAAGTACTGCAAAATAGCAGTATGAATGGAGGAGGTAAATAACATGTCTTTTGTAGAAAACCTGTTTCTATTAAATTCCGGTGAGAACACTGTTTAAGGGTTAGCTGAAACAACAAGTTTAAACCCTATATGGATATATTTCCAATTGACTGGAGTTAACAGTCTAAAGCGAAAGTTGAAAAAGGGATTTGCAGGACACCGCTCTCATGTGATGGAGCGGTTGTTCTTGGCATCATCTTAACATTCTATTTTTTTCAATTTTAGAACTCAAATGAGCAAATAAAACAGAGACGTAGCAGAGATATTAATGGGACATGAAGGTTATCTTTGAACGTAAAGGCTGTTTACTGAGGATGAACTGAAAAAGCCCTGCGTAAACAGGTGTCCGAAAAGGGATTTGAACACCATTTTACTAGTAAAACTAATTATCTTCTCCAGTTGACGATTGACGGATGATGCTTGATGACTTATGATAGATAATTGATTACATTATTAATATTTTTAGACTTGCATGTTCTCATCGGGAAGGGAACTGCAATTTACCAGTAAAAAATAATTTTCAACAGGGGTTTTTTCATCTAATTATTCAACCTCAACACATCCAGTATCATCTGCAATATTGGAAACCTCTCCAACCACAAATTTATGTTTGTTAAGTTAAAAAAACCTCCAAAGTCTCATACCATCAGATTTTGTCATACCAGTGTGATTTACTGCTTTTACTTTAATACTATATGCTAACCTCCAATGAGAAAATTCTGTCCTATTTGTCCAAGTCCATTCATAAGGAGGATTTGTTAATGTACAATGTTTTTTATTTCCAATCCAGAACTCCATATGACTGACATTTTCAAGATCTGGATGATATACTTTAAATGTAATTTTTCCAATGCACCTTGAATCTCCATTTAAAGTTCTCCATAGTTTATGATCCAAAAAGTATAGATGGCCTGCTTCTGGTTCTACAATCACTGGATCTTCGAATTTATTACCATTAAACGCATATAGAGCACCTCCATCGTTCATATGTGCTCCTATATAGACTGTTCCATCTATACCTATTATTGGTGAAGAAAGAGCTCGTTCATTACTTATTTTCTCTCGCCATTTCTCTGTTCCATCTGGGTTCAAAGCGATAATAAAACAATTTTGACTATCTCTCATGGTTCCAATATATATTGTACCATCAGAGGAAATAGCATAAGTCTTCGAATCTATATTATGATAATCATCTCCATCAGGTTTAAATGTCCATTTCTTAGTGCCATTTGGATAAAACGCAAACATATGCTTGTAACCAATGTATATCGTGCCATCTAATCCAATTGATGGAGCTGCCCAGCTTCCCCAACCAGTTGAACTCTTCCATTTAATGGAACCATTATTTGGATAAACTGCATAAAGATAACCTGGGTCACAAGGGATATAGATAATCCCATCATCACCAATAGATGGACCTCCAAGGAATGTAAAATTTGGGTCTCCAATCTTTTTCTTCCAAATCAAAGTACCATTATTGTAAAAACGATACAATGAAACATGTGAATTGAAAAAAATTGTGCCATCATCTGCGATTACTGGAGTCATATAACAATAGAAATCTGCATCATAACGCCATTTCTCCGTTCCATTAGGATATACTGCGTAGAATCTTCCATTTTCATCAAATGTGTTGAAATAGATTATTCCATCAGGACCAATTGTAGGAGCACAACTGATACCATCATTTGCAGAGAATTTCCATTTCAATGTACCATTAGGGTTAACAGCATATAATTTTGCATTATTCCCTCCAAAATAAATTGTACCATCTTCAGCCATTGCAGGTGAAGAATCAGTCATAGTGTCATGATGAAAACGCCATTTCTCTGTTCCATTAGGATAGATTGCATAAAGATAATCCCAATCAGTAATATATATCGTACCATTACTGTCAATTACAGGGCTTGAATCTGTTAACCACTCAGTGTCAAATTTCCATTGAGTACCACCATGATTATTTTCAGTACTGTATTGACTACGGCCTGTATGCCTTGTATCATGACCAAACATAGGCCAAGGACTATCCATAGGACCAGATAACATCGAAGATACTGGTTCTACAGGTTGTACAACATCCTCTACAATCTCAATCTCATCATCAGGATAATCATTTAGCATCTGTTCCTTCATATATTCATACTTCGCAGAATCAAAACCATTCACACCATAACAATAATATGCCAGATTATCTAAAAGAGTCTCCATCTCACTATCAACATCTGTTTCAGCATCTGATTTGAATCCTATCACCATGGGACTGACTGCTGAAACAATGAACAATGCTATGATTCCGATGCTAATGCCCTTCTTCAGAATAATACCTCCCTATACTACATATATCTATAGATGCTTGAGTATTTAAATATTTATTACCCTGGAAACAGGTTTTTTCATCTATTCCTGGTTCTCTAATCTAAGAACTCTAAAAGAACCTCCACACCTGCCGTTCATCAACCGCAGTGTTTCCATCTGTATCATAAGCAACAACTGAGATGATATGGTTATGTTTAATATGTGAACTTAATCTCCAACGCCAATTATACGGAGCCTTGGTATCAGTCCTCCGATGTAAGCCATCAACATAAAACTCAACCTTTTCAATCTCAACATCTTCATTTTGATAGTTTGCTGCACTAGCCTTAATCTTAATATTTCCAAGTATCAACGACCAAAAGAAAGGCAGCACTCTGATATTCCTTACGTAAATATACCCTTCCAATGGTGTTATTATCCTTACACTAGTATTCGGTCCATAGGGAACCATCAATGGATACCGATCTTGATTGCTATCTCTCTCGATGCTTTTTGGTTTATCACCAATACCATCACCATCATGATCATTTCCGGTATAATCATCCCAATAGTTACCAAATTCTCCGTCATCCCAAACGGTTATAGTACCAAAATAAGAGCAATATACATGGTTGCTGTGGTTCATGAAATTATTTCTAAATACGCTGTTATTAGAAGAGTATATACCAAGGCCGATATGCTTACCTTCGATAGTATTTTCAAATATCTCATTATATGGATCCGCTATATAAACACCATGTTCATAGTTATTCTTAACCGTGTTTCCATAGATTACATTATAAGAACTACAGAGATGAATGCCGCCTATTTCACCATTGTTTGCAATTAAATTATATGATATTATATTCGATGGTCGTACAACAGCCACACCTGCTCGTTTATTATTGGTAATCTTATTCAAAGAAACATTATTAAATGATGACTGAAGATGGATACCATAATCATCATTGTCTGTAATCGTATTTTTTAATAAGGTATTCCCATTTGAGTCCTCCCATAGGCAAATACCTTGCCAAATGGCCTTGGACACATAATTTCCTTTAATGGTATTATTACATGAATTTTTTAAGTCCATACCGCCAAAAGAAATCTTAAATTCATTGTCAATTATTGAATTATTACATGAATTATATAATAAGATGGTTCCCATATTTATAACAATATTTCTGGAAATATTATTGTGAGATGATGAATCCAGGTCGATACCCACTCCAAGGTTATCTAAGATGGAATTATCGTAAACGTGGGTATTTGAGGTATTAACTAAATTGAGGCCATAACCATTATGAACTATCATATTATCATAAATAATGATATTATCACTTGATTCTATCCAAACTCCTGATCCCGGGTACAATCCCCGCTCACTGTTAATAAGACTAAAACCAGTTATCGTTGCATCATCGGCGGTAACAAAAACCACATCGCCATTATAATCAGCATTAATAATAGTTATACTTTTATCCTCCCCTACAAGATTTATGGACTTATTAACGCATACATTCTCCTGATATTCGCCCTTAAAAACAAAAACAGTATCACCAGAAGTTGCATTATCAATCGCGTCCTGAATTTTACTGTAGTTACCAGGTCCAGTTCCCCCTACATATAGAGTATTTCCTGAAACTGATGTGAAATATGGCTCTTTTAAGGTTAAACCAATTGATGACGGAATAATACTCATACCAAGCAATAGAATGATTATGCCCGATGCCAAGCCTTGCTTAATCATAGCCTCCCTTACTTAATTAAATGCATGGTATCATATATAAATACTATCCTCATTTATCAGATGTTTGTCTCGGTTAATTAAAACCAACTAAGGGTAACATACCCATATGGTTTTAAATTCTCAGATTCCCTCCTGTAGAAATAGATGCTTAACTGAGACATTAGAACCCTAAATTACCCTTCAAAACATCCAGTATCTTCTGCAATATTGGGAACCTCTCCAACCACCGCAGGAACCACATATTCTGTGATTGCTGGTTCTTTGGCATCGTGATTTCCAAAGTTGCCCATGTGCTCTCTTCGCCATGGATGTCTTTAGCTTTCACTTTGACAATATATGTTCCCTCTTCACTCCATACATGTGATTCACGTCCCGTAGCCCCAGAATCATAGGGACCAACCCAACTGCTGTTCGTACCATCTCCCCAGTCAAACCAATAATATACTTGATCCCCATCTAAATCTTCAGAAGACGCGGAATAAACATA
>JAUWBM010000194.1 GCA_030601705.1 Thermoplasmatota archaeon | reverse complement strand
TAGATCTTCTATTACGGTTATTGAATCGCAAATGGGTAGCCCAGTAATTTTGTCCACATGGAATTTTTGTACAATATTCCTTGCCATGTCACCTATTTTTTTGTGAACTCTTTCTTTCTCAGAAAATTCTGCGATCTCCTTAAACAATGGCTGTGACAATCTTGACAAATCAAATGTAAAGTCATACGACATTTTTATCATCTCACGATTCGTATTTTCTGTAACAGCTTTTGTTTCCTCCCTAAATACAAATATGTGTAATATTCATATTTAAATTTTTTCCTATGAATATATTTATTGCAACGTCTGTAACAATATTTCTGTTTCTAGGAAGGGATATTGTAAAAGGGGTCAAGGTGGGAGGAATGAATTTGGTTAAAAATTCAATTCCAGATGGCCCCCATTATTACTATAGTTTTTTGGTAGATAAAGGTAACCTTTAACTTTTATTGTAACGAGAAAAATTCCTTAATCTGATCAAGATCTGGGTTAGTGAAATTGTTTTTTTCAACGGGGAAAATCACTTCTTGTACTTGAACCTCGGAAATAGCATCACTTAACAAACGGGTAAGAACTTCAATAACTCTCTTCACCTCTCTAATACTTTCTGCTGTAACACAGAAGAACCAGTCATATGAACCATGAAGAAAGTAACTGCATTCAATATTTATTCCTAACTTTGACGTTGCTTGTTTAAGTTTTCTGGAAGTAATAGTATCTAAATGCTTCGCTGATAATGGGTTATTTGTTCTTTTAATTAGAATAAGATACCGTTTTAAACCCAGTTTTTCCTCGTCAACCACTGCATGGTATCCCCAGATTGTTTTGTTTTTTTCCAGTCTTTTTTTGATTCTCCATAATTTTTGTCTGGAGAAACCACATTTTTTCGCTATATTTTCGATGTTATCCGCAGAATTTTCCTGAAGTACTTTAAGGAGCTTCTTTTCATCCTCATTGATTTGTTTTTTACTGCTTTTAGACATATTCATTCATCTCCTTCTCCTTAGTATATTCTCCTAATGTTCTTAAATGTTACCTAAGTTTTTACTGTATTTGATACTTTTGTAACATGACATTTAAGAAAAACCCAATTTAGGTAGATAACATCTATTACAAATGTTCTATTTAAGGATAACATTTATATACCCTTTAAATATATATTAATTATATGGGGGAATAATATTTTTGGGCAATCTTTTTGTATTCCTTACCTCCCTCCTTTCCCTCATTTTCATTTCTACAATCTAATGGTTTGTGTTTTTGGGGAGTATAAAAAGGGATGGAAAATTACGAAAACTTTGTTCCCGTTAACGTTTTGGTCTCCACAACCCCTTCAATTTTTCTAATCTTGTTTACAACGATGCTTCCAAGTTTTTCAAAATCTTCTGCTTCTATTTTAGCTATAAGATCGTATTCGTCAAATAAAGGATGAAGCTCAATAATCTCTGATACTTTGGTGAGTTTGTGGTATAATTCATGTTCGTGTGCAGGTGCGGCAATTATGAATACATAACCTATGGCCAGATATATTCCTCCTTTATCGCCAATTTCACAGGGTTTATCGCTATATAAAACCAATCCCTCTTTTTCTGGGTTTTTGCGGATGATAAAAAGGGATTGAAAATCGAGTTTATCTTGTGGGATTTAAAGATAAAAGAAGAGTAAGATAATAATATCTCTAAATCTCTAAATGATTTCTATTTTAACGAGTGAACGCAACCACATCCCCGAACTTGTAATAAAGCCCTGTTCATCCACAAATGCAACTCGCAGAGGACCACCTGTCGTTTCGTTAAGTAACTCACCGTTTTCTTTATAGGCAATAATCATCGTCATGTTTTCTGTACCAATTTCATCTCCCGTTTCGTTATATACCGAGACCTGTCCGTTCACTTCATCCATGGAATAATTTACAGAGTACCCATCGCTGGCAATTGCTTGAAGTGTATAATTCTCTGGAAGGGATTCAATAGTTCCCAAAAGCACACTCATTGATACACCTGTATAGTTGTTTGGACCAGTTATTTTTCCTACCTTGTTGATATACTTTCCAGATCCTGCAATGCTGTCTAGTTCCATAAGTTGATTGAGTGAGTAGTTGAAAATCTCGGAACCAACACTAACCGTTAACAGTATTTCCTCTGGTTCAACAACGGGAGGTTGATCACTCCCTGATGTTGCTGGCTCCTTCTCTACAAGATGTGTATAGGCATATACACCTGCAGCAGTAATTATTACCACTGCCAATACCACTGATATATACTTATTGAATTTATCCTCTTGTCCACTCTTCTTTGTCATCTTATTCCCTCATATAACCTACAATTTCATAACATCTCTTTCTTTAAAAAACCAATCCTGGGTTTTGTGGGAGGATAAAAAGGTGTTGAAAAAAGTAATGGTTTTAGCCAGAAGAATCTATGACAGAGGGTAGTAATTCGTTATTTATCGTCAAATCAGGGATAAAAACTAAATACCTGACATGCATTAGCATTACATAAGG